>CALUOU010000054.1 GCA_944322335.1 uncultured Bacteroides sp. | reverse complement strand
CGCCCCCGCCTCCCTGCTTTGGCTTCCAAGGTAATCACCGTCCGCGAGAACCAGGGCGGCATCACCTATAAGGGACTGTTTGGCGACTATCTGCGCACGGCCAAGGAAATCAGGCTGACCGACCCGTTTATCCGACAACCCTACCAGATAGACAACCTGGTGGACTTTATCCAGATGGTACGCGATGTGACCTCCGTACAGGACACCATCAAAATTCACCTGAGTACACAGAACGAGGACGATGAGAAGGTGGCGGAGGTGATAGACAGCTTCAACGACCTGGCCGATGAACTGCTGCCCTTGGGCATTGAGTTCACCTACGACTTCAAGGCCGACCACGACCGTATGATACAGACCGACACGGGATGGACCATCACTTTGGGGCGCGGACTTGACATCTATGAAAAGTTCGGCCGTTTCTCCCTGAGTCGGGCCAACCAGCAGAACCGCCGCTGCAAGGCGTTCAATGTGTCCATCAACCGTACCAAGGACGAAACCAGTGATTAAACAAATAGGGAACATAAAAATCCTCCTTTCCATATGCATTATAGGACAACCGCATCAAAACAGAGTGCGAAACCGGGATAAGTCGCCATCAGCAAGCGTCCGTCGCTTTTTCCTGCCCGATGTGTACAGGTGCTCATGACAGATTGACTGTCAGCGGAATCCTTGTTTTTCTGCCATAAAGATGCGGATGTCCTGCATTTGTTTATAGCATACATTTTCAAAACTGGCCGGAAAGATTGTTTTTCGCATCTTTGCAATAAAAGTTGCATTGCTAGGTTTTTATCAGCGATTGCGTTAATCTGCTGCTTTTGTGCGATTTTTACAGCGATATTCCGTATCTTTGCCGGACATGAATCAAGCTTGGAAGGGCTAAAAGCGAAGCGAAAGCTCCCTGTAGCCTCTCCAGTCACCAGCATATAAACCAAATATTATTTAACACTTATGTTTTGAATATGAAAAAGGTAACTCTGCTCATACCAGTATACAACGAAGAAGCCTCACTGCCAGCCCTCTATAAACGACTGACGGAACTGATGGACCGGAACGCCCGCTACGAATGGGAACTGCTGTTCATCAACGATGGCAGCAGCGACGGCACCCTCAACGAAATACGCCAATTGAGGGGAAATGACAAGCGAGTGAATTACGTCAACCTCTCACGCAATTTCGGCAAAGAAACAGCCATGCTGGCAGGATTTGACTACACCACGGGAGACTGTTGTGTGGTGATGGATGCTGACCTGCAAGACCCGCCTGAGCTGGTAGACCAAATGTTGCACTACTGGGAAGAAGGCTATGACGACATTTATGCCCAACGCCGCAACCGAGGCGAAGAGAGCTGGCTGCGGCGCAAACTTTCCCTTTCGTTCTACAAATTGCTGCAGCGCATGAGCCGTATCGACATCTTGCCCAATGTGGGCGACTTCCGTTTGCTGGACCGGCGGTGTGTGCTCACTTTACGCCGCCTGCGCGAACACGAACGGTACACCAAGGGACTGTTCTGCTGGATCGGTTACCGGAAGAAAGGCATCGTCTTCGACAGAGGCAACCGGGTAGCCGGACACTCGTCATGGAACTTTCTCAAGTTGCTGAACCTCGCCATAGAGGGCATCACGTCTTCCTCTACAGCCCCCCTGCGCATTGCCACCGTCTGCGGACTGGTCTGCGCCGTGTCCAGCTTCATCTATGCCATCTATTTTCTCGTCAAGACTTTACTCTACGGCGATCAGGCGGCCGGATTCCCCACCTTGATCATAGTCATCCTTTTCCTGGGAGGCTTGCAGCTGTTTTCATTGGGAATCATCGGCGAGTACGTAGGACGCATTTTCCTGGAGACCAAAAGACGGCCGGTCTATATAGCCTCTGAGTACAATGAGACAAAGCTGGGATATGAGGAATAGGAACGAGCGGACAATTGATCAACCATTAACCATTTAAATAAGACTTGTATGATGAAAAACAAAAAGATTTGGACAAGCATTTGTGGCTTGGCGTTGGGGATGCTGACAAGCGCTCCCAGCCAGGCGTGTACCGGCATCACCCTGCAAAGCCAAGACAGCACCACCATTCTGGCGCGGACCATCGAATGGGGAGGAAGTGATCTGAACAGCTTGTATGTGGTGGTTCCGCGTGGATACATATCGCAATCCCTGACACCCACAGGCATGGACGGAATGAGGTTTGAGGCACGCTACGGCTATGTGGGGCTGGCTGTAGAACAGAAAGAATTTGTGGCGGAAGGCTTGAACGAAAAAGGGCTGTCTGCAGGACTGTTTTATTTCCCCAACTACGGAGAATACGAGGCTTACAACACAGCCCTAAAAGACAGCTGCGTGGCCGACCTTCAACTGGTATCCTATCTGTTGGGCAGTTGTGAGACGGTGGATGAGGTAAAACAGGCAGTGAAACAGATCCATGTCATAGGCGTGGATCCGCGAGCCTCTACGGTTCACTGGCGTTTTGCCGATTTGTCCGGACAACAAGTCGTGCTGGAAATAACCGGCGGCAAACCTTGCTTCTACGACAATCCGCTGGGAGTGCTCACCAACTCGCCTGGATTTGAATGGCAGCTGACCAATCTGAACAACTATGTCAACCTTTTCCCCGGCAGTGCCCCCGCCAAACAGTTAGGAAACATCCGGCTGAACGCCTTCGGAGCCGGCAGCGGTTTCCTAGGGATTCCGGGCGATGTGACACCGCCTTCACGATTTGTGCGCGCCGCCTTTTATCAAGCCACTGCTCCCCGTCAGGCTAACGCCCGTCAGACCGTGTGCCAGGCTTTCCAGCTGCTGAACAATTTCGACCTGCCCGTAGGCATTGAATTTGCCGAAGGCAAAATCCCGGCGGATATTCCCAGTGCCACCCAATGGACTTCAGCCACAGACATGCGTCATCGCCTGATTTATTTCCGCACCATGTATGACAGCACCATCCGCTGCATTGACCTGAATGACATCAATTTTGCCTTGGTGCCCTATACCGCCCTTCCGTTGGATACGCTTAAACAGCAGCCCATAAAGAACATACGGATCTCAACCAAAAAAGCGCGACGATAACAGGATGCAAGGAGGCAAGCACAGAACGCAGAAACTCACAGCTCTTTAGAAAACAGAAAGTTCACGGAGAAAAAGGATGGCACTACGGCTTTCGACATCCTGCATTTTCTCCGTGAACCCGCAACCATTCTCAAGCAGCCGAAGCTAAAGTATTGGCAAATCAGCGGCGGCACTATCCATCATCTATGTCGGCACAACCCCTATTCCTGGACGGTCAGGCAAAGTGATCTTCCCCTTTTCAACCGTCATCCCTTTGAAACGATCGTTCGCAATGAGCAGATTGCCGTCAAGGTCTGCAAAGTCCACAGCTGGCGAAAGCTGGGCGGCCGCCGAACAGGCGCAAGAGGTTTCTGTCATGCATCCCACCATCACTTTCATGTCCAACGCCCGCGCCAGCGTCAACATCTTCCAGGCTTCCCGCATGCCGGTGCATTTCATCAGCTTGATGTTGATGCCTGTAAAAGCGCCTTTCAATCCCGGCACATCTCTCAGCCGCTGCACAGACTCGTCGGCAAACACCGGCAACGGACTGCGCTCGGTCACCCAGGCCGTGTCTTCCAGCCGGTCGGCCGGCAGGGGCTGTTCGACCATCACGATGCCCCGTTCTTTCAGCCAATGGATCATGTCGAGGGCATACTGCCTGTCTGTCCATCCTTGGTTGGCGTCGATGGCTATGGGCAGATCGGTCACAGAGCGGATGGTCTCTATCATCTCCTTGTCGTTGTCACGACCCAGCTTCACCTTTAATATATTATAGAGTCCGGCACATTCGCGCGTCTTCTCACGCACCACATCGGCCGTGTCTATGCCGATGGTAAACGTTGTGGAAGGGGCTTTCTCCTTGTTCAACCCCCATATCTTATACCAGGGAGCGTTCAGGAGCTTCCCCACCAGATCATGCAAGGCAATGTCCACAGCCGCTTTGGCTGCCGTGTCTCCCGGCGAAAGGCTGTCAACATATGTCAGAATGTCGTCCAACTGGAACGGATCGCCGAATTGCTCCAGATTGACCCGCTTCAGGAAGGCGGTCACGCTTTCCACCGTCTGCCCCAGATAAGGAGGCATGGAAGCCTCTCCATATCCGGTCAGGCCATCGTATTCGATCTCCACCTGCACATCGGGCGTGGTGGTGCGCGAGTAAGTGGCCACGGTAAACACATGCCGCAGCTTCAGTTCATAAGGAAAGAAACGCAGCTTCATCCGGAGGCTCAGTCCGGAACGGTTGACGTTGAAATGCGGCAAAGCCTGCCGTGCGTTCGCTTGCAGCTGTTCTGCCATCAGGGCGGAACCTGCTACGGCCCATGCGGCCGTCTGTAGGAATTTTCTTCGGGTAAACACAGGTATTAATGATTAGCGGTTAGTAATCAGTGATTAGCGGTTAGCGGTTGCGAATTGAAGGCATTCATACAATCATTAATCATTATAAAGAGGATGCCTGTCCGTCGTGACAATCTCTTCCACCTTATTTATATAGGGGAACACACGCGTGGCAAAAAGCAGACGGTCGAGGTTGAAAGCGTCAAACAGCTCATCGGCAGGATCCAGACTGCTGACATGCACATCGCCTTGAGAATGGATGAAACGATGGTCGCCTATGTAAATGCCGACATGGACAATCCGTTCTTTCCGCCCTGCCGCCGTCCTACTGCCGAAAAACAGCAAGTCGCCTGCCTGGAGATTGCTTCTGTCTGGCGCGATCTCGATCCGCTCGCCCACGTATGCCTGCTGGGAAGCGTCCCGTGGCATCAGGATGTCATGCAGATACAGCACCGTGCGCACAAAACCGCTGCAGTCCATGCCCTTTGAAGACATTCCCGCCCATAAATAGGGCACTCCCATCAACGAACGGGCTGTTTGCAAGACTGCCGCCGGAGTCTGTTCCAAAGCCGATCGCCAACGATGCTCAGGCATTCCCAATGATTTATGCAAATATCCCTTGCGCCCGTCCGGATAGGACACCGCATAATAAGCGCCCTTCTGCCCTTCCCACTTCAAACGATCGCCTGACACCACATCCGATACCGGCTGCGCATCCCGCTGAGGGCGGTCGTACACCGTTCCATAACTGGCTGTCACCACCAGCTTTTCCGCCCGGTTCCATGCGGCCAGCTCGGCGCGTGTCATCAGGCGGATGCCTGCGCGATGCACCCAGGCTATATAACGGTCGGGAGTCTGAATGCGAAACCATCCGTCCTGTTGAAGCACACGGACAGGCATTCCCAACAGACCTTGTGTCACCATCTCCGAAGCAAAATCGGGACGGGCATGCAGGTTACAGACCGAAAGATTGACCACCCCATAAGTCTTGCCGTCCAGTGCCACACTGTCCGGAAGCAGCTTCAAGCAATCCGTCACCTCATAATGCCTTGCTTTCAAGCCGTTCAGCAAAGCGGTCTTGGCTTCCAATGAAGTGGTAACGCCCCGCACCATCACGCAAGTTCCAGCACAGGCATAGTCCACCTCAAACAAAGCTACCCGTGCATCGGGGGCATATTGTCTTTTCAAACTGTCGGAAAGTTGGGCCACACCGGCAGGCAACTCCCATCCGCCTTCTGCCCTACCCTCCGCCGACACCACGAAAAGGCAGAAAAAGAGGAAAGGCAAACACAAACTTCTTTCCGCCAACATTCCAGCCGGAAACGAAGTCACTCCAAACGCCCTTCGCCATTTACAAAACAAGATTCTCATCGTCATCATCTATTACAGGTTTATCCACAGGCTTTGCTGTAGTTTTTTTTATTCTATTTAAGAGAGAAGAACCGTTTTGCGGCTTTGCCTGAACAGCGTATTCTTCGTCTTCCGTCAAATCCGATCTCAACAATTTAAATGTATTGAACATTTTCCAAGATGAATATTGCTTGGGCATGACAGCTTTCACCGCCTCTCTATTCCACAACGGATGATAGATCATGACACACTCATCATCGTTAGCCCAAACGTTCTGCCCGTCATACTCCGTAGCCAATCTACACTTCTCCGCACTCGCCTTGAGCATGACGTTCCAATCCTTCATTTCCTCATACTTCCACCTGTCTCCCTCTCTGAAACCAAAATCATAGTTTCTATCCAGCATCAAGCGAAGCAATCCGACTCCCATGCGCCAATCAAGCACATGATGAAACCCCCGATTGCTATACGTCAACAAACATTTCTGACATGCGGTAAGGCAATCGCGCCGATGCTCCTCCGCGACAAGCGACTGCATGAAACTTTTATTTCTCGGAATCGCATGAGAATCAAAAGAATCGAAATTCACGATGCTCCCGATCAGCTCTTCCAGCTTGCCCTCTTGATACAAATAGCTCACAATGCCAGCACCGTTGGACAGAGCGTCGCTCAGATAAATGGAAGGATACTCATGCAAATCATCTATCTTCTCACAGATCTCTATTTCGTCCGGCTGAATGTCAAGCTTATCCGCCAGTGCCCGCTGCAACAAAAACGCCGCAGAATAGAAGGCAGCCCTTATCGCCGACCTGTTCCCAGTCTTCAAAGAAAGATTCAGCGTGTCCGGATACGACCTCAGTTCCAGCTTTATCATCTCGGTTATTTTCTTAGCGGCCAACGCGACATCTGTCACATTCTTTGCTTTCCTTTTCCGGCAGATTCCATTCCCGACCTTATCAAAAAACAAGAAATTGGCTCTTTCACCCCATGGCTTATCCAAGCCTTGCGCACTGTAAGCCCCTGTATAGAACTCACCATTGTTATTGTTAATGTGCCATACGGTGGGGTCTTCGTTCAAGCCCAATTCATAGGAAAACAAATCCACGTTGCCAACCGTCCGCTTATTGGGATGGCCGTATGCGGCACTGTTGTCTCTTGCAAAGATCAAGACTTGAGCAAAACGGCTTCCCCTGTCTTGGTTTTCCGTCGGCATGCCCGTATTGCCACTTATTGCCAAAGAGCGGTACGCCTGAGGAATGACAATCAGTTTCTGGCTATCCTCTAAACAGATTTCATCAACCGGCACGCCGGAAGGAGCTTCAACGATTTCCTTCATATGACTGCCTTCCTCGCCTATTCCCTTATCAAAAGACAAAATATACCTGTCGGCAAGAGCATCGCCGCTTTCGTCATAAAACGCAATTCTGCCTTGGACATCCATTTCCTCCTTTATAGGAAGTGTCAATCCCTCGACACGGTATTTTCCTTTGTCTTTCGTTTTCTCCGCACCAGGGGCAAACTCCGAAATAGCCATCTCGCTTGAACGGTCAATGCTCCTTACCCTCCTGTGAGCACTGTCAACCCCATGATAGAAGAATCTCGAATCCGACGGCATTCCATACATGGGAAGGAATCCTGATTCAGACAAATACCTTGCCAGCCCCATCTCAAGATTAGCGGTCTTACTTACGGCATTGTCAATCTGACAGACCAGGCAATGGTTGATCCAATCAATGATTTCCTGAATATCGGCGCAGATCTGACAGTTCACATTGAACTGATCAAAATACCGGTGCACGATTCTTTCTATCTCTTCCTGATGACACTTTATCCAATTCTCAAGGACAGCCTTATTGCCTTGACCGCCAACAGGCTTCCACTCGCCCACAGTACCAAACTCTCCGGCCGTGTCCTGCAGCTGGTAATTATAAGGAAGATCCTTGTAAGCGAGACGCAGCATTTCCTTGACGACCACACGCTTCATGATGGCTTTCTTCATCTTTACGCTTCCATCCCTTTCCACATAGGGAGCCAGCGACAGTTTAGGAGCCGCCGGAATGCCGCCTATCATCTCATCTATCGCCTTCGTATAGTAATAAACGTCATGGGTTCTTCCCCGACAAAAAGTAAAGGCCGCCGAAAAAGCCTGCCCGCGACGGCCTCCTCGTCCCACACGCTGCTGATAATTATATCTTGTGGGGGGCATGTTGCCTTGATAGATCGCCTGCAGGCTGCCGATGTCGACACCGACTTCCATGGTGGTGGTCACACACAGCATATCGATGGGCAAGGTCCTTTCTTTCCCCTCTTTCTCCTCATCGTCCTCAGCCAGAATCATATCCTTAAACTCGTACAGACGCGCCTGAATGTCGTCCGTCTGTCCCGACAGCTCTTCGGTATGCAGCCTCATCGGCTTCTTCTTCTCCTGCAGAATGTCAAATGAGATGTAATGTTCATGCAAACGATCCGTATCGATGGTACAACTTGGGTCGAGAGGGGTCATGCAGCTTGTGCTCGTACAGAATCCAAAGCCCATGTTCGGATGAACCCTGCCGCATTTAGGGCATTTCAAGTATCTCGCACGAGCCATTCTTGCAAACGAGAGTTTCCCAAGCTCTAAGGAAAGAACGTGTGAATCCGTACAATACTTCCTAAGATACTTCACCAAAGCTTCTCCCAACGCCGCCTCATCCGTCCCGCTTCTTCTGCAAAATTCCCGGACGGGCTTCCTGACCGCCGCTTTCAGTTTGCCGTAATCCGCCGCGCTTCCGCTATTCCGGTCTTCATTGTCTGGATCCGGATAGAGGTAATTGTCACCCATCACCCGGATAAAGGCATCTACAAATTCATACACATCAACCTTTCCCGACAGAAGTTCCCGCAATGCCCTGTATTCCGGCGAAGCCTGAATGGCATCCGATTGCGGACCGCAGATATATCCGATGCCAGCATCGAGCACACTGACTCCCATATATTTGCCAAAAGAGTTGGCAAACACGGCATTCTCCAGTTGCCGCCTGATCTGCTTGCTGTATGTATCATCCTTAAAGCGGCTTTCCACCAACCTGCAATTCTTGAAATCATAAGCCGCACTCCAATGATAGACTTCATCTGAATTGTCTTTCCGATACCATTGGTATTTGAACGCCTCGCCTGCCGGATTGATGCCCAGTTGCAGAAGTTTCCGGACAAGCATGCCGGAGAATCCATCGCCAATCAGTTGAGACAACGGAACGTTATTCTGCCTATATACTTCCAACGGCTCCCAATCATCATCATCAATGGCATCAAAAATGCCGTCAGTCACCTTTTCTATATCTGGCCGCCTCCATTTTTCATGAACCATTTTCCGGACCACTCTCTTTTTCGTGCCCTTCTCCAGCTCTTGCTTTATAAAGCTGATGATATCCTCAATCCCGGCTTCATTCACACATTCCACAAAAAGCATACGCACCATGTCCCGATATTGCTCCCGCTCTATACCAAGAGCCTGCTTGGCCGCATCTTCCCGACTGTCTGAAAAGCCTATAAGCTTAGCCGACCGCTCGTCCAGCTGATATAGCAATTCTTTGCTCAGAATCTGATTGCTGCGGTCAATGCCTGTACGGAAACTCCGAATCGGCGAGTTGGTGTATTTACGCAGCGTATAATCTTGCAGGCAATAAGGACAGGTACAGGGGGCGGCATAAATTTTGCCAGCTCTCAAGTCATCGATCTCCTCCCCGGTTTTTTCGTCAACAACCCTATACAAAAAACCTTGAATCCCATTCTTCCGGATGTCTGGTTTCAACTGGCCACTTGCCGAGTCAATGGAACGATCCTTGGGAGTAAACCTGCCGGTTACAGCATCCAAGTATCCGGGCATCCAACGGGCTTTCCCGTGTCTATACGCACAATCCCCAGAACTGATGACTACAACGTGATCCGCCCCGCCATGAGTCGCCATTCCGCCAGGCAAGCTGATTTCTGTACCCATATCCTGCGGCCAGAAGATCGCATAGTCACGGTACGTTTTATTCTGCACTATCGGTGTCGGATTAAAATTCGGGATTTGATCCAGATTGGGGAAATTAAGGGTGAGAGATACGCTCCCATCCGTTTTATTTCTCTTCCTGTTCCCTCCGATAAACAAGCGGCCGCAGTTTTCACATCTCAACAGTTCGAGCACTTTCCGATTGTCAGATCCTATTTCTTTGGGGGCATAACTCAAATGGGTGACAGGCGGCGTCTCTTCTGTCAGCGCAGGATTCAATTCTCCCCATAATCCTTCTATGTATTTGAAGAACTTGTGAAAGCGGAAACGTGGCAGCTTATGATTCTTCACCTGAGTGTCCACATAACCTCTGAACAGGAAGAATCCTCTCAATGCAGCCTCATTGTTTCCAAACAACTTTTCCATCAGTTGAGTTTGAGATATAGGGCGTTTTGAACACCGCCCGTCCGAATTCTGCGGAAGTGCCTGATAAAAATCCCAGAACAGCTGCTCCTGATATTTCCCGCAAAATTCCCTCAGGTCATGGCAACCGAAATGGCTGCTCACAAAATCATTACACAGACTAAGGCGCCTGTTTCCCGTTTCTGCCGCATCATCATCTGTGGCCACAAAATTTTCATGCGTAAATGCCGCAAACTTCGTATAATCGATTGAGATAGAGCGGTCGGCTCCAACATAATTTTGACCATGCTGCACATTAAATACATTTTCGGATTCCACCGTGCTGTAAATTCCGAAAAACTCTTCCATAAATCTCTGAGTTTCATTCTCGTCTCCAAGGGAGGCCGAAGCAGCCAGTATTCTCAACTGCGGATTCGGCACTTTATGGCCACATCCGTCATCGACAACCGGTTCCAGTCCTATCGCATGATAAAGCATACGGAGAAGGCAAGCAACCTCGCTGCCTGCGGTTCCCCTGTACAAGTGCAGTTCGTCCACAACGACATGGAATATCCGATGCCTCTTGGCTTCTTCCCTCTCGTTATCTGGAAGGTCTTCCGCCGCCAGCCAGCTGCGAGTATCACTGAACATTTGCTCTTCCGCCCTCCTCATCAGCATGACGCTCAACATAGAGATGTTGGTGATCATGATATCGGGAGCCCATTTCTGCATATCCCAACGGGTGACCATCTCACTCGTGCCATGCTCGCCGCCTAATCTGGGCGAGATATATAAAGCTTCCGTCTTATCCGGATGACGCCTCACATAGTCTTGAACAAACTCAAAGTCTCTATGCAGTTTCTCCAGCTGTTTAGCCACTTCCTCTCTTTTCTTACGGCAGTTTTCCGGTGCCGTCTCCTGCAGCAAGGCATAACTTTTCGGAGCGATGGTAGCCCCGTTGTAACTTCCAAAGTAAATCCGATTATTGCCCAACTCCGCACACATGAATTTTCTGACGGCATCGCTGTCCAAAGCTTCGCGAAGCCTCGCCATCTGATCTTCAACCAACGCATTCATCGGATAAAGGACAATGGCTCTGATGCCTGCCGGACGTTGGTCCCCTTCTCTTTGTCTGGGGGTGTATCTCCTGCTCCTCTTCCCCTCTTCTCCCACATGCCAATCTGTGTAGTCAGCCGCAGCAGCCCATTTTTCCTCTTGGCATTCCTTGAATATATCCGCAAAAAGAGGGAGCAGAAAAGCCTCCGTCTTTCCGGATCCCGTTCCGGAGGTGATCACTGTGTTCCTGTATTTCAAAGGGCGGCCTTTGTCATCGGTTCCTGCAAAAACCTTCTCCATCATTCCGATCTGATGCCCATAAGGAAGGTATTTATCCATTAGTCCTTGCATCAAGCCTTTGGCTATAAAATCTTCAAAAAACATCCTTGCCAGTTCCTTGCTTCCAAAAGCACCGGCAAAGCGCGAGACAAGGTCATCCATCTTGTCAACGCCAGCCGCAGGAGAATATTCCGGAAGCACTTCAATATAAGGTTCCTTGCTCATATTCTCGCCAGATTTCAGGGTGTCCATGCGCTCTCTGTTCAGACTGGCATTATCCATTCTGTAGGCAGCCTCAAAATAACGGGCATAATCTTGCTCTATTTTCTCAAAGGCGCCAATAGGATCTATAGAAAAAAGATGGTCAAACTTCTTCATATCTTTTTCATACTGCTATTATAATCCGTTCTTTACTAAAGTTCATTTCATCGGGCATCTCTATCCGCTCATCGGTCAGATGATAGCGTTTCTCAAAAACCAGTCCTCCCTGTCTGGAATAACCTATCGATGACTTGCCTGACGAGTAGCACCAGTTTTCCTTGATCAGGAATGTCAATGCCCCGTTCATGTCCGCCGTTTCCATCCGGCAGAAACAACCGTTGCTGTAAAGATATACTTGATGCCGACAGACAATCGCCAGCACATCGGTGTTGCCAGTGTCATACAGAACCAAATACCTCTCCCGGCATTTCCTTCCATCAAACTTAGACACCCAATACTCCATCCGCCGGGTGAAGCATCTGTCATCGCCTTGCCTGACGGAAGAAGACGAAAGCTCTGCGGCACCCTCTCCCGCAAGCTTAGAAACCAAGACCCGGCAGCGCTCCGCTGAATACAGCTTATATTTATACATGCACACATAATAGCTTTCCCACTTGCTGTCACATATAAACACTTTCAGAACCTCCGGCAATCCCACATTCATCAAATAGAGCGCACGCTGCACATAGACCGGCAACAACAGAGAGGCGGGAAGAAACACAGAGTTGTCCCGATTTACAATCAACATGGGAAAGCCAGCCTCATGATGGCAATAAACCGAAGCCCAAGCCACTAAGCCGGCAGGTATCTCAGCCATCATGCCCCCTTTTCCCTCAAGATACCAGTCTTTTCGGAAGCCAGTGCCTTTCGCCCTGATTCTGGGCAACCAGGCGGAAGCAGGCTCGTCCAAGAGAGAGAGAAAATAATCAGAAGCTTTCCGCATGCTGCCCAATCGCGACTTGATGCTTCCGGCATCCGGAATCATATTCAGCAGCGAAAGCGCAAAGTCATACCCATAAAGTATCTCGCATTGCTGATGAGACTTTTCCCTGAAGTCGTCCGCATCAAAATTGTGGTCAAGAAAGAGGATGGGCGGCAACAGCTTTTCTTCATCCTGCCTCCTCTGCCTGTTTCTTATTATCGCATACATGCCGATTCTTTTCTCCCGGCAATAATCCAACAGATCTGCCATAAAAGATCTTGTATAGCAGCCGGAAAGCATGATCAGCTGGCACCTGCCTGTATGATAAATGGAAAACGGAACCCGCATAAAAGAAGGAGGTAAAGCCTGACATTTATGGGTGGCGTAGTCTATGTTCAACAGACCAGCCTGGGCAAGGATTCTCTTGGCATTGCTGATAAAGCCCTCCCGCTGGATGTCAATGCCAAGCCGAGGGGCAGCATAGCTCACGCATCGTCTGAAGGCACCGTGTGTTATCTCTGACGTAGAGGAGTCATAGCAGCAGGCTGCCAAAAGATTCATGAAATACAAATCGTCAGACACCGAGTCAAAAGGTGCTTTTTTCAAAAAGAATCCTCCTTCTATGCTTGCCGAGCGGTAAGATGGATCTACGAAGCAGCCAGAATAGGAGCACATCACGTCCGTCTTGCAAGCCACGCCAAAGCTGTCATATTTATAAAAGCCGGCCGCATCATAGGCAATGGCCTGCCCGCAGACAGAAATGCTATAGCAAAAACGGGTTTCCCTGCCACATTCCAGACAAATGTCAATATACCCCGCAACCTCCCTGTCTATCGGAAAGTCATTTATATCTATGATGATCTTGTCACCCCTCACCAACTTCTCATACCGGTCAAACTCCCGCCCGTTCAGGTTAAGAAAGACCTCCACCTGACAGATGTCATAGCAGTCTGGCACCTCGAAATAAGGAAGCGCATTGATGAAATAAGCACCGCTTGACTTTCTTATGCCGCCTTTCATGACGATGACTCCGGATCCGCTGCCGTCGGCCGCTTTACTTTCCATGGCTCGAACATAATACGAACCGTTCACCCTGCCGTGAATGTAGAATATCGTCCATTCATCTCCAAACAGGTCTTTCGTGTTTTCAAGAGGCCACCGCTCCGCATCGTTGCCTTGATCGGCACACCATTGGGCGAATGCCTTTTCCTGCCCTCTTCTCACGGCAATGATATAAGAGCTGGCCGGAATAAAGTCCTCCGTCTGAATGAAAAGGCTTTTATCATATTCATAGAAAAAGACCACGTCATTGCACGGCAGGGGAAGTATGCGGTATAGCTGCTTGTCATCGATCGAATATGCTTTCAGCTCCACAGCTTGGGAATTCCGATATTTCACGAAAGAGGTATTATAACCCGCCAGCGTGCCCGAGCCTCCTTCTTGAATCAGGAAATCCTTGTATGACACAGGCTGCTGAACAGTCGTAAGAAGAACAATCGAGTTTTCAGATAAATCCGAATCCTCCGGCAGATAGATTCCCAAGGCGAAACGACCGCTAATGATGGTGTCACCAAAGTCCTTCACATCCTTTCTTTCTTCCATTTTCGCTTCGTATGCGTCAATATCAAAGCTGTCAATGACAGTCTGGATCTTCCGAGCCAATATACCTTTGCCGTCACCGGACGAATCGCACTCCTTCAAGAGGCGGCACAGTTCCTCATTGGCTTTCACACCCTTAAGAGAATGTATGATAAAACCGACTATCTCCACAAAAGACCGGGTATCGGCCAGTTTCCATACACTCGACTTATAAATAGCATCCTGAATCTTATTCCGCATGGACGAAGACAAGGAAAGGTGATACAAAATTCTGCCAGCATAATCGTCATACTCCGCATTTGAACGTTCATACACACTGGCATCCTTGTCGAACCTCTTGTCAAAAGCATGGATCTCATTCCACAAGCTCTTAATGTAAGTCCGCGAATGCAGAGAGATTTCCTCCCCCACATTTTTCCATTCCTGGACATCACCTCTGTCGAACTTTACAATGACATAGATCACAATGGAGAAAAACGGCAACTGATGGATTGCGGCTTTCTTCTTATCCGCTCCGGCAATACGGATCCTGATATTTCCTTTTTCATCTTCATATTTGAAGTAATAGCTAATGCCAGCCATGCATATATGGTTGGCCACGGCCAGAACATCACCTCTTCCGTCTTTTTTCAAACAAGTGTAATACCTACAGTCCTTGTACTGGCAAAGCTTGTCTTTATTCGGGCTTCCCTTCGGACATATATATTGATTATAGCAGGAACAGAAATCTTCCACACAGGACAAAAAGTCCTCCATATAATCCTCCGCCTCGATGCCTGCTTTTTTCCCGATTTCCTCCAGCAATCTCTCATCCACATAAAACAGGACATCCTGTTTCCCTGCGGCAAAGAAATGGGCTATCAACCCTTCATTCCAAAGGAAATATTTAGTGTAGTATCTATAAAACAGCACATCCATAGGCGTATCGCTAAAAATTCCATTCCACAAAGTCAGGGTATTTCCCTGCAAGTTGTTCCAGCATTTTCCCCACGGCAGAATCCTTGTCGGTCAGCGTAATGACTAAAGTATCGACCGGACGAGTCAACGGCATCAAAGACCACAGGTATACACTGCGCTCTATAGCCTTCTCTTTGTCGAGTCCCAGTGTGTTTTCATCTGCCATATACGTCTCCTGCTTATACCTGATAAGCTCGTCAAAATCAGCACAGACCACACACCACCCTTCCAGCCCTCGGCATGAATCGTATTGATAGACCCGGCATTGGTCTTTCGTGGGATAAGTCGCCCTGTTTTGCGTATTGATGCCATCAAACAAAGGTATCTTCGCCCGATTCATATAAACATCCGCTTTTGAGAAAAACCTGTTTCCCTGTTCATCCACCGTGACCTGCGAAGGAGGCTCCAAAATCAGTATATCGTAATTCTCACATCCATTTCGAAGGCAATTTTCTTTCAGCTCATTGTAACTCCTTTTTTTGAAACAAGGAAGAATCTTAATCTCTCCGCCCGGCAGATCATCGTTGGGACGCACCCTCCAATCCAAACCGGCCAATCCGGCAAACGCATTCACAAAGGTGACCAAATTGGCCTTCTGCCGCCTTCCAAGGCTCATGGCTTTAGGTTTCTGTAGCAAAGACCGGTCCACTCCTTTTCCCCATTCTTGCCGCAAGCCTTTACGCATAAACTGATCCACACCATCTGCCACAATCAGGCGTTGAGGGCCATACAGCTTGAATAATATCCTCTTTTCCACATCCGAGAAATCCTGGGCTTCGTCTATCAACAGATAATCCCAGTCTACGGATGTTTCTGTCATGTCTTTCAATGCCTCAATATCTTCTTTTTCACATTCGTCTACAATGAACGTGTATAACCGCTGAAGTGACTGGTCATACAGGACTTCATAATTTTGTTTCAAAGGGGTGATGCCTTTCACGTCAATGCCAAATTCTTTCATCAGATTGTGAAAAAAAGAATGGATCGTTTTGATCGAAACGGTCCGCCCATCCACCCTGGTAGGCATAGGAGTATAATCAATCAGCCTTTGAATATCACTGACAAGAGCATGGTTATAGGTAAGCAGGAGACAGCGGTTAGCTCTTTCCTCATCGGCCAGCCTGAACGCCAACTGCAAAAGCTGCACAGTTTTCCCCGTACCAGCCCTTCCGGTGACAATTGTCAGTTTCTTTCCTATATCGGACAAGAGCTTGTCTGTTTCAGTGTTTTTCTGGCTGATCAGTTCAAACTTCACTTTTGTCAAGCCTTTCGGCTTTCTTTCCACAGTGAACAGGCGGACAATGTTCTGAAACTCTTTTTCGCCATCCGAAAATGAATCCAGACAGAAGCCTCCTGCCCCATCCTTACAGACCGAAGCTTGGAGCAAAACGGCCTCTATCAGATCTTTAAAACTGAAACGACGGTGCAAAGCATTATCCGGCATGTCGCCTCTCATCTGACTCAGATCCGCTTCCGACAATCCGTTAAACCAAAGAATATCGCAAATGAAAGGCTTCACTCCCAATTGATCCGCCAGATGATTCCAAAGTGAAAATTTCGCTTCATAACATTGCCGGGAAGCGTTGTGCCAGACACCGGAATAAGACACAAAATAATCTGTACCCTTACGGACAACCTTGCCTGCGGAATGGGACTTGAGCTCAACGTTGCAAATGACACTTTTCACATTCAGCTCTTTAACTACACCAACATTCTTCGTCTTCACACTTTTGATTGTGAGACCTTCAAAAAATCCCATGACAAGCATATCCATATCATTGCGCTTCTGCCCAAAGATCCGGACATTCGTTAGAATGTAAAGCGAACCCTTCGCTTCCGGGCAGGAAGACAACTCTTCTTGCATCCTCTCCTGAAGCAGGATGGCGGCTTCATCTTCTTTGGAAGGAAGAGAAACGTCTTTCGTAAAACTTTTAACTAATACTTTGATCATGATACAGCATTATTTCGCATTCATCAACCGATGGACTAAAATATCATTGCCCTCCGACACCGGCATGAACGGAGCATTTGTCCGGAGTTTACAGACGGCGGCGCATATCTTCACCGATCCTTTGTCCGGTTCCATCAGATGAGACAAACGCCGTTCCTTAAACTCAGCTTTTTTGCAAACCTGACAGGCGAAGCGGCCTCATCGGGCAATGCCTTGTGCGATTGTCATCACACAATGCTTCCATTCTAAAAGGCTCGTTTTGCAAAAATACAGGGAATCGATGAGATATCCAACGAATTCAGGCAGATTTCCAGGACAAACGTATCTAAATTCAGAGACAAATTCCGGTTGGAAGACCCACATGAAAGAACTGTGATGCTATTTTGCGGACTATTGCCGTTCATTTTCTTCATTCCAATCTATTTCATCATGTACCATTTCATGAGCAGGTACTACATCAAAAAGGAAAGGGGAATTGAAATGATGCGGGAAAAGCCGTTGCCGTTTGGCAGTCAAAGGTTCTCCTGCATCATGTCTTGGGTGATTTATCCCCTTTGGGGCATATTGCTTTATTATATGATTAAGGCTTCATCTAATCGTTTTGCGCCAAACACTTGCCGGGAATCCCGATTTTCCCTATCTTCGCCCACCGAAACATAAAACTCATTACGCATCATGATAACCAACCGGGAAGAAGTATTGGAGAACGCCTTGCGGGTGTTCGCCAAAATGAACTACGAGAAAGCC
>CALUOU010000053.1 GCA_944322335.1 uncultured Bacteroides sp. | reverse complement strand
GCGACATACATGGTAAGTGTGGCAGGCAGTCTGGCCAGGGCGGCGATTTTTTTCAGCTGCCGGTTGGTTGTCCGCAGCGCGTTTTCATATTGTTTTCTTTCGTTCCCTTTTCGGGTGATGATGGGGAGCAGGTATTCGCTCTCTGCCGTATCATACCGGTCTATGATTTCCTGCATGGGCTTTTCCCATCGTATGAACAGGCGTTGTCCGGTTTTTCTTCGGTTGTAGACCAGCAGTCCATGTTGGAGGTCTTTTTTTTTCAGGTAGGCCATGTCGACAAAAGACATGCCTCGCGTGTAGAAGCTGAAGAGGAAGAGGTCTCTTGCCAGCTGGAGGGAAGGCTTTCGGGAGAGGTCCAATCCCTTGATGAGTCTGATGGCCTTGATGGGGACGGCTCTCTTGAACGTCTTTTCCATGCCGGTATATACTTTTTTGAAGGGGAAACACTGGGTGACCAGTTTTTGTGCCACCGCCCGGTTGTAGACGGCCCGGAGGGTGCGCATGTAGAAAGAGATTGTGTTTCGTGAGGAGCCTTTCCTGTTCAGGTAGGCTTCGTAGCGCATGATGACTTCCGGTGTGATCTCGTCCAGGAGGATGTCTTGGTTTTGCCGGAACTGCATGAAGCTTTTGAGCGTGATGGAGTAGACTTCCGAGGTGCGGGTCTTGTCGGCGGCTTTGAGCTGCTGGATCACGCTGAGCATGAAGTTGGAGAGAGAGAGTCGCTGCAAGCGCTGCTGGTAGATGGCACTCACTTCGGCGGCTGTGATCCCGCTCTTGCGTTCCGGCAGTTCGGAAAGGATCTGCAGCAGACGTTTGCGGTCGTTCTCAAGGCGTTTCTGGAGGAGCTGCAGCCAATTCAGCCTTTGAGGGTCGGTGTGGGAGGGGTTGAGGACAAGGGTTTCGGAATGCTTGTCCCATTCGGCGGCTAACACTTTATAATCCGTCTTGATTTTCCAGACGGTACGGTTGCAGATGATCTGGTAGTACAGATAGCCTTCCTCTTTGCTTGCAGGAGAGGCTTGGAATTTGGTCTTAAAAATTGTCTTAATCATTTAGTTCTTATTAACAGCATCTATTGGTTTTCCAACAAAAATAGTCTGTTCCGGGGCATCTTCGTGCATGGGAGGAAGGAATAAATGATTTTTTTTAGAAAAATCGTCCCGTCTGTTTCCGCGTTCAAGAAAACCATTTCATCCACATGGGAAGACTTGTCTGGAAAGAAAAAAGGAGTAGAAACCGTTGCGGCATAGGGCTTTAAATTCGTTGAAGCCATGCCGTTTTTCTGGAACGGGGGCTTGAAGGAAGGGGCTCAGGAGAACAAATTAGGTATTACTCCCCATTTTATTTGCTTGTTTAAAAGGAAATAATTTAATTTGCAGGACAATACTAACTAAACTTATTGCTATTTACCATGAAAAGGTTTACGTCTGAACGTTTGGAGCTCGTCCGCAATGCGGCCATTGTGGGAGATTTTATCTGGCTGAATATCTCATTGATGGTGATTTACGCTTTGGCAGACTGGGGCGAGCCGGAGGCGGAACTCCCTTCCTTGACCGCTTATCTGACCGTGGCTTCGTTGTCGTATGTGCCCTGCATATCCATATTCCGTGTGATCCTGCATTACCGGATCGTGAGATCGGAACAGATTGTCAGTCGTTTGCTGGGTGCTGTCGGGCTGCACATGGCGTTGTTCATTACGGTGCTGTCCCTGGTGGGCATCCCCATCGTCTCTCTCCCTGTTCTGGCCGGTTTTTATGGGCTTTTCACCTGTCTGCTGATTGTCTGGCGTTTGGGGCTTCGGCATGTGGTGAAGGTGAGGCGCATGCACGGGCATAACATCCGTACCGTCATACTGGTTGGCGGAGGCGACAATATGTATGAATTGTCCCGTGTGATGAGCGACGTGAGCTATGGCTATAAGGTGGCGGAAACCTTTTTCGCCGGGGACGAGGAAGGCAGTTATCCGGCGGCTCCCGCTTATCCGGCGGAGATGGAGCGGCTGAGGAGCTGGCTTTCCACGCATGCCGTGGAGGAGGTGTATTGCGGGCTCCCTTCTGCGGGCAAGGAGGATGTCTTGGCGCTGATCCGCTATTGCGAGAACAACCTGATCCGTTTCTATAGTGTGCCCAATGTGCGGAACTACGTGAAAAGGCGGCTGCGGCTGACATTGCTGGAAGATGTCCCGGTGCTGTCCATCCGCCGCGAGCCGTTGCAGCGCCCCATGAACCGCCTGCTGAAACGCAGTTTCGACCTGCTGTGCTCCACGCTCTTTCTGGTGACGCTCTTTCCTATTATATACATAACGGTGGGGATCATCATCAAGCTGACTTCTCCGGGTCCCGTCTTTTTCAAGCAAGAGCGCAACGGAGAGAACGGGAAGGTGTTTGTCTGTTACAAATTCCGTTCCATGAAGGTCAACAAGGATGCCGACCGCCTGCAGGCCACCAAAGATGACCCGCGCAAGACAAAATTCGGGAACTTCCTCCGCAAGAGCAACATAGACGAACTGCCCCAATTCATCAACGTGTTCCGGGGCGAGATGTCGCTGGTGGGACCCCGGCCTCACATGCTGAAACACACCGAGGAGTATTCCGCCCTGATCAATAAATACATGATGCGCCACCTGGTCAAGCCGGGCATTACGGGCTGGGCGCAAGTGACCGGTTTCCGGGGAGAGACGAAAGAGCTTTCCCAAATGGAAGGGCGGGTGCGCCGCGACCTTTGGTATGTGGAGAACTGGACTTTCTTGCTGGACCTGCGCATACTGGCCATGACGGTGATCAACGCATTCCGGGGAGAGAAGAACGCTTATTAGCATTTACAGTCTATTCCGCTATACCATAAAAAAAGGGGTAAGACGGTTAAATTTGAGTAATGCAGTAGGCTCTTGTGAGATAATTCCGTACCTTTGCCGCATTAAAAAAACGATTAATAGCTTGTTTATGATAAAAAATATCATTCGGATACTTTGGGCGCTTGTTGTTTTAGGTCTGGCGGCAGGGATTGTGCTCTTTTATGCCATAGCGAAAGGATGGGTAGGCTACATGCCTCCAGTGGAAGACTTGGAGAACCCTAATTATAAGTTTGCCACCGAGGTCTTTTCGGAAGAAGACGCTGACGGCCGGCGCGAAGTGCTGGGCACCTACTCTTACAGCAAGGAAAACCGGGTCTATGTGGGCTATCAGGAGCTTTCGCCTTATCTGATCAACGCCCTGATCGCTACGGAAGACATACGTTTCGCCGACCATTCGGGCATCGATGCCAAGGCTTTGTTCCGAGCTGTCCTGAAACGGGGGATATTGATGCAGAAGAATGCCGGCGGAGGCAGCACCATCTCCCAGCAGCTGTCCAAGCAGCTGTATTCGCCCAGTGCGGACAACGTGATGGAACGCTTGTTCCAGAAGCCCATCGAGTGGGTGATTGCCGTGAAGCTGGAACGGTATTACACGAAAGAGGAGATCCTGACCATGTATCTGAACAAGTTCGATTTCCTGAACAATGCGGTGGGGGTGAAGACGGCTTCCCACACCTACTTCGGATGCACCCCCGACAGCCTGAAGATAGAAGAGGCGGCCACGCTGGTGGGCATGTGCAAGAATCCTTCGCTTTACAATCCCCTGCGCTACAACGAACGGACGCGCGGACGGAGAAACGTCGTGCTGGACCAGATGCGCAAGGCCGGCTATATCACAGACGCTGAATGTGACTCCCTGCAGCGCCTGCCTCTGAAGCTGGAGTATCACAAGGTGGACCACAACGAGGGGATCGCCACCTATTTCCGCGAGTACCTGCGGGGTGTGCTGACGGCCAAGAAGCCCGATCCCGACAATTACCGGGGCTGGCAGAAACAGGAATATTACGAGGACTCGCTCGACTGGGCGAACAATCCCCTGTACGGATGGTGTGCGAAGAATAAGAAGAAGGACGGCACGCCCTACAACCTCTATACCGACGGCCTGAAAATATACACAACCATCAACGCACGGATGCAGCGGTATGCGGAAGAGGCTGTGCGCGAGCACCTGACAGAGCTGCAGGGGTATTTCTACAAGGAAAAAGCCGGACAGAAGACGGCCCCCTACACTTCCAACCTGACCCCGGCGCAAGTGGATGAGATCTTGTGGAGAGCCGTGAGGCAGTCTGACCGCTACCGCATCATGAAAAAAGGCGGGGCGACGGACGCTGAGATCAGGCAAGCCTTTGATGTGCCTCAGGAAATGACGGTGTTCAGCTGGAGCGGGGAGAAGGACACGGTGATGACTCCCATGGACTCCATCCGCTACTATAAGTTCTTCCTGCGGGCCGGCTTTATGTCGATGGATCCGCGCAACGGGCATGTGAAGGCATACGTGGGAGGGCCGGACTATAATTACTTTAAATACGACATGGCCATGGTGGGCCGCCGCCAGATCGGGTCGACCATGAAGCCCTATGTCTATACCCTGGCCATGGAGAACGGCTTCTCGCCTTGCGACGAGATGAGGCACGTGGAGTTCCGGGGCTTCGACGAAAACGGCATCCCTTGGGCGCCGCGCAACGCAAACAGCAAGCGGTATGGCGAGATGGTCACCCTGAAATGGGGGCTGGCCAACTCGGACAACTGGATCACAGCCCGCCTGATGAGCAAGCTGAATCCCTATGAGCTGAAACGCCTGCTGCACAGCTTCGGAGTGCGCAACCGGGAGATTGTGCCTTCCATCGCTCTCTGTTTGGGGCCTTGCGAGATCTCTGTAGGTGAGATGGTGAGTGCTTATACGGCTTTTCCGAGCAAGGGCATCCGGGTGGCTCCCCTGTTTGTGACCCGGATTGAGGACAACGAAGGCAATGTGCTGGCCACTTTCGCTCCGGATGTGCAGGAAGTCATCAGTGAGTCAAGCTCCTATAAAATGCTGGTCATGCTGAGAGCCGTGGTCAATGAAGGCACAGGCGGACGGGTGCGCAGATTGGGATTCAAAGGCGATATGGGCGGAAAGACGGGCACCACCAATGCCAATTCCGACGGATGGTTTATGGGCTTTACACCTTCGTTGGTGTCCGGATGCTGGATCGGCGGCGAAGACCGCGACATTCACTTTGACCGGATGTATTACGGACAAGGAGCGTCGATGGCCTTGCCCATCTGGGTGAAATACATGACTAAGGTGTATGGAGACGAGACGCTGGGGTATGACGAGACTGAGACATTCCAGCTGCCAGAGGGATTTGATCCGTGCAAGGATGACATGGGTGCGGATGAGGATCAGATGATAGACGAGCCGGTGGAAGGCTTGGACGAATTGTTCAATTAACCCATTAACCGCCATAGCCTTGCTGTATATCATTTGCATCGGAAGCAATGAGTGCCGGACCGCCAACCTCGCCTTGGCTCACCGGCGCCTGAAGGAGCTGTTCCCGGACATTTGCTTTTCGCGGGTGGAAGAGACAAAGCCGCTGTATTTCCTGCATTCCGGCCTGTTTTCCAACCAAGTGGCAAGGTTTACCTCCGATTGTCAGGTGGAAGAGGTGGCGGCCAGGCTGAAGGCCATCGAAAGGGAGGCCGGCAGGAAACCTGATGAAAAAAAGCGGGAAATCGTCCGCTTGGACATTGATGTGCTGTCGTGTGACACCCTTGTTTACAAGCCGGACGATCTGAAAAGGGATTATGTGGTGCGCGGATTGAAGGAGTTGGAGCTGACAAGCTTTGTTTGACTATAAAATGATTAAGCACTTAAAAAACGAATAGAAATGTTGAGATTTTTGGGATTGATACCGGCGCGTTATGCTTCAACGCGCTTTCCCGGCAAGCCGCTGGCCATTTTAGGCGGCAAGCCGGTTATCCAGCGAGTGTATGAACAAGTGGTCGGCGTGTTGGACGAAGCGTATGTGGCAACAGACGACGAGCGCATCGAAGCGGCCGTGAAAGCTTTTGGCGGGAAGGTGGTGATGACCTCTGTGTGCCACAAAAGCGGTACGGACCGTTGCTATGAGGCTTACGATAAGGTGGGAGAGGGATTTGATGTGGTGGTCAATGTGCAGGGTGATGAGCCTTTCATCCAGCCTTCACAGCTACAGGCCGTGAAACAATGTTTTGACAATCCCGGCACGCAGATCGCTACCTTGGTCAAACCTTTTACGGCAGAAAACGGCTGGGAGGCTTTGGCAAACGTGAATTCCCCGAAAGTGGTGGTGGACAAAGACATGAATGCGCTCTATTTCAGCCGTTCCATCATCCCCTTCCAACGGAATGTGGCTCAGGAAGACTGGCTGGAGCATCACGTCTACTATAAGCACATCGGGCTGTATGCCTACCGGGCAGAGGTCTTGAAAGCGATTACGGCCTTGCCACAGTCTTCCTTGGAGCTGGCCGAGTCGTTGGAACAGCTGCGATGGCTGGAAAACGGGTTCAAGATCAAGGTGGGGGTGACGGATGTGGAGACCATCGGCATCGACACACCCCAAGACTTGGAGCGGGCCGAAGCTTTCCTGCAAGCCCTTTCCGCAGAGTGATCCCCCCTTTTTTGTCTAACAGCATAACAATAAAAAGACCGTAAGCAAGATGTTGGATCGGAATCAACAGCCGTCTGTCTATCCCATAGAGCAATGGGACATCCCCTCGCCGGAGCGCATCACCCTGCCCAATGGCGTGGAGGCAAACGTGCTGAACGTGGGAGAGAACGATGTGGTGAGAGTGGACGTGGTGGTGAAAGGCGGACGCTGGCAACAGGAATGCCCGTTGCAGGCTGTGTTTGCCAATCGCATGGTGCGTGAAGGCACCCGCCGCTACACCTCCATGGAGCTGGCCGAGCGTCTGGACTATTATGGCGCATGGCTGGAACTTTCGTGTGCGGCGGAATATGCTTTCATCACCCTTTATTCGCTGAACAAGTATTTGCCCCAGACCCTTGAGGTGCTGGAGTCGGTAGTGAAAGAGCCGGTGTTTCCGGAAAAGGAACTTCATACGCTGGTGGAAAACAACATCCAGCAGTTCCGGGTGAACAGCGCGCGGGTGGACTTCCTGGCGCATCGGGCACTGGTGAACGCGCTTTACGGCGATACGCATCCCTGCGGGTATTTGGTGGAAGAAGCCGATTACCGTCGCATGTGTCCGGCTTTGCTGCAGGCGTTTCATGAGCGTTATTACCATGCGGGCAACTGTACGCTCTACCTGTCGGGCAAGGTCACCGGCGATTGCCTGAAGAGGGTGGAGGAGCTGTTTGGAACGGAGCCTTTCGGCCAAGGAGGCGCAAGCCCCGGGAGGATAGACTTCCCCGTCGTTACTGTCCCTCAAAAGCGGGTGTTCGTGGAAAGGGCGGACTCCTTGCAGAGCGCGGTACGGATGGGGATGCTGACCATTGACCGCCATCATGCCGACTTCATGAAGCTGCGGGTGCTGGTCACCTTGCTGGGAGGGTATTTCGGTAGCCGGCTGATGTCGAACATTCGCGAGGAGAAGGGATATACGTATGGAGTCTTCGCCAACATCCTTTCCAATCCGGGGAGCGGGCTTTTCCTGATTCATGCGGAGACAGCCAACGAGTATGTGGAGCCTTTGATCCGTGAAGTCTATGCGGAAATGGACAAGCTCCGGAACGAGCCTGTACCGGCGGAAGAGCTTTCCATGGTGCAAAACTACATGAGGGGAGAGATGTGCCGCAACTATGAGTCGGCCTTTTCGCTGGCAGACGCCTGGATCTTCTTGCAGACATCGGGTCTGGAGCCTTCTTACTACCAGGAAGCGCTGGAGACTATCCGGCAAGTGACCCCCCAAGACATAGGGGAGATGGCCAACAAATATTTGTGCAAAGATAACTTAAAAGAGATCGTTTCGGGCAAAAAAATATCCTAAAAGCCCAGTCCGTTCTCAGCCTCTTTAGGAGGATAATCGTATCTTTGTACGGAATTACAGTAAAAACGGGTGTGCAACCAAGAAGGGGGCATAACCAGAAAAAAACAGAGTGAAACAGATGAAGTATTTGTATACCTTATTCGCATTGTTCCTGATGCTGCAAGGAAATGCGATGGCTCAGGAGAAGAAGAGCAGCTTTTTGGACCGGGTTAAGAATGTGTTTTCAGCCAATGTGAGAATCGGTACGCATGCCTTTAAGGACGGATCCGTCTATTCTGGCGAGATGAAAGGACGGAAACCCAACGGAAAAGGCAAGACCGTCTTTCCAAACGGAGACGTGTATGAAGGCGAATACATCAAGGGAAAACGGGAAGGATTCGGAACATACCTGTTCGCCGACGGCGAGAAGTATGAGGGAGAATGGTTTCAAGACCAGCAACATGGGAAAGGCACCTATTATTTCATGAACAACAACCGCTATGAAGGCATGTGGTATCAGGACTACCAGCATGGGAAGGGTGTCATGTACTATTATACCGGAGACGTGTATGAAGGCGACTGGGTGAGTGACAAGCGTGAAGGGCAGGGCACTTATGTCTGGAAAAACGGATCCCGCTATACCGGCGCCTGGAAGAATGACAAGAAAGAGGGGGAAGGCACGTTTGTGTGGAACGACGGAACCCGCTATGAGGGACAGTGGGAAAACGATCTGCGCGAAGGGCAAGGCACCTTTGAGTACGCCAACGGCGACAAATACGTGGGAGACTTTAAAAACGACATACAGGACGGACACGGCATCTACTTCTTCCACACAGGAGACCGCTATGAGGGAAGCTATGTGCAAGGAGAGCGCACGGGAGCGGGCGTGTATTACTTCGCCAACGGCAATAAGTATGTGGGGAATTTCAAAAACGGCATGCAGGACGGCAAAGGCACGTTCACATGGGCGAATGGAGCCGTGTATGAAGGCGAATGGAAGGACAACAAGCGCAGCGGACACGGCATTTACAAATGGAATGCGGGAGACTCCTACGAAGGCGAATGGAAGGATGACGCCTTCAACGGGCAAGGCACGCTCGTCATGACCGACGGAACGAAGTATGTCGGGAGCTTTGTCAACGGTTTGGAGGAAGGCAGCGGCGTTCAGACCGACAAGATGGGGAACCGCTTTGAGGGCTTCTTCAAGCAGGGACAAAAGCATGGACCCTTTGTGGAGACCGATAAGGATGGGAAGATCATCCGGAAGGGCACTTACAACATGGGGCAGATCGAGTCGGCCGCTCAGTAGCGGAACAGGACGACACCCCCTTCGGCCAGGACTCCCCTGTCGAACGTTTTCCCGTGGGTATAGCGGCGGGTCGTTCCGTAGCCGCCTGTGACGAAGATTCCCAACTGGCGGGTCAGCCGGTATTCCAGGCTCACACGGGCTTGCAGGGCATAGAGCCGTGCGGGAATGCCTTGGCGCTTGTTCCGGAAGGTTTCGATGTGCTGGAAGCCTAAGTCGCCGCTGATGTGGAGCCGGCGGTAAAGGGGAAGCTCAAGCCCCGCCCGATAGAAGAAAGCGGCTGAGAAGCGGTCATCAAAATCCAAGTAATGCGTGCCGCCGCCTAAGATGGTATAAAACAGTTCATTCTTGAAGCGGGCACCCATGTTCAGCTTGGTCTGGTTGCCTCCAAACAAGAGGAGCTGCACCCGTGTGCGGGGATTGGCGTTGACCAGTCCCAGCTGGAAGCCGTCCAACCGTTCCTTGTAATAGTTCACCAGGCCGATCTGCACCCCCTTGGCCGTGGTGGCCACGTTGAAGGGTGCCATCTGCACGCCTTTCATCCGGCCTCCGGTGATGTTGGCGAGACCCGCCACTTGCCATCCTTTCAGATCCCTGCCCGCGATATTCAGCAGTCCGCCTGCGGCCATCCCACGGAAATCCTCCTGAGCGATCCCGGCCAGGCCGGATAGAAAGAAGCCGGAAGAGGCTTGTCCGGTCAGGTTGAGCAATCCGCTAAAAACCACTCCTTCGGCACTTCCCCCTGTCACATTGGCCAGTCCGGACAAGAGCAAACCCCTCGCCCGGCCACGGGTGATGCCTACCAGTCCGGCCATTGAGATGCCGTTCATGTGTCCGTTGACATTGGTGCCGCCTGCCGCCTGCAGGCCGTCCAGCGATTGCCCGGTCAGGTTGAAGAAGCCGGCCAGCTGCACGCCTTGGCTATGGGTGGTGACTGTGCTTCCTAATAAATTGGCTCCCCATCCGTTCACCTTGCGCATGGCGGAGAAGAGGCCCAGGTTAAGCCATGTGGTTCCTGCCGTGTCCGTGCGCTGGGTGGCCCAGCCTTTCCATAGCGACAGGTTCACGCCCGTGCGGGACGGGCGCGGTTTGGCGGACATGCCGTTCTGAGAAAAAAGGCTCCCCGTGAGGCACAGGGAGCTTATGAGGGTGATAATCGTCTTGCGCATCGGGGGCAGGCTTATCCTTTGGCTTCCTGATAGAGGAAGCGTTTGATGGACTTTTTAGGTGTTTTTTCAAATTCCTCCGGATAAATTTTCATCTTGGAGATTTGGCTGTAGGCAGGCAGCTCGGCATTCAGCGCGATGCGGTTGTCCTCCATGACACGTTCCAAGTCCTCCACTTTGAGACCGTGGGCAAAGGCATCGTCGAAGTCCGGATAGACCAGACCCACCAGCTTGTCGTTTTGCTGCACGATGATGCTTTCGGACACGTAAGGCAGGTTGTTCAGCCTGTCCTCTATTTCTTCCGGATAAATGTTTTGTCCGTTCGGCCCTAACAGCATGTTCTTGCTGCGTCCTTTGATGGTGACGTTGCCCTCTGCGTCCATGAGTGCCAGGTCCCCTGTATGCAGCCAGCCGTCTGAGGCGAGCGCTTCGCTTGTGGCTTCCTCGTTTTTGTAATAGCCGAGCATCACATTGGTTCCCTTGCATAGGATTTCTCCGGGAATGTTTTCCGGATCGGGCGACATGATTCTCACTTGCATGCGTGGAGCCGGTTTGCCGCAGGAGCCGGGCTTGAAGCGCGTCCAGTCTTCGTAGCAGATGATGGGGCCGCATTCGGTCATGCCGTAACCCACCGTATAGGGGAAATCGATCATTTTCAGAAACTTCTCCACATCTTGGTTGAAGGCGGCTCCGCCGATGATGACGACGCTGATGTTTCCTCCAAATGCCTGGATGACCTGTTCGCGGACGGTATGTTTGATTTTGTCGTTGATGATGGGGACTTTCAAGAGAAGCTTCATGGTGGGAGTCTCCAGCTTGGGGATGACCTTTTTCTTGATAATCTTCTCAATGATGAGCGGCACGGCGATGACCAGGCGCGGCTTGACTTCGGCAAAGGCTTGGAAAATGATCTTCGGACTGGGCATCCGCGTGAGAAAATAGATGTGGCAGCCTGCGGCAAACTCATACAGAAATTCAAAAGCCAGCCCGTACATGTGGGCCATGGGCAGGATGCACACCATGGGGTCGCCGGGCTGCAAGGAAAGAACCTCGAAAGCGAACTGTGTGTTTGACCATAGGCTGCGGTAGGGCAGCATCACTCCTTTGGAGTAGCTGGTCGTGCCCGATGTGTAGTTGATCACAGCAAGCTCTTCCGGGTCATCGCGCCGGTAAGCCACGTGCTCTTTCCGGAAGTTCTTGGGGAATTTCCGACCGAACATTTCGTTCAGGTGTTCCCGCGCATAGGTCACCCGTTCGTTTCGGGAGACCAACAGGGTGAAGTCGGTCATCATGAAAATGCCCTCCAGCAGGGGCATGGCAGACTCGTTCAGGTTTTCCCACACCATATCCCCCACAAAAAGCAACTTAGCTTCGGAATGGTTGACGATGTTGTGGATATTGTCCGCCTTGAACTCATGCAGAATCGGCACGACGACGGCTCCGTATGTCACAATGGCCAGGAAGCTTACCCCCCAGTGCGAACTGTTCCGGCCACAGACTGCGATTTTGTCTCCCTGCCGGATGCCACTGGCTTCAAAGATGATGTGAAGCTTTTCTATTTTGCGGGCTACGTCTTTATATTGCAAGGTAGCTCCTTTGTAATCGGTCAGTGCATCCAAGTTCCAGTTGCTCTTGATGCTGCTTTCTATAAAGGCGATAAAACTTTGTTCCATGGTGGTAAATTGCACATTTAATTGAATTTTGTGCAAATATAAGGTTTTATCCATAGAAAGCAAACATTTAGGGCAAAAAGATTTTGAAAGGAGCCAGCGTTTGGGAGGAAAGCGATAGGGGAGCTTCCGTTTCGCCCAGAGAGCTAAAGGCCAACAGCTTACCCCCCTTTGGATCAATGCTGTTGGCCTCTGGTTCTTCAGGCTCTTTCCGGACTGTCCTCAAAATTCAGTGTGTCAGGTACCATTGGTACATGCGCTGCACGCCCTCTTCAATGTCTATTTTGTGATGCCATCCCAAGGCGTGGAGTTTGGACGGGTCGGTGAGCTTGCGCATGGTTCCGTCGGGTTTGCTGCTGTCAAACGTCAGTTTGCCTTGATAGCCTACCGTGGCAATGATAAGCTCGGCCAGCTGCCGGATGGTGACTTCCTTGCCCGTTCCGATGTTGATGTGGCAGTTTCGGATCTCCTTGTCGCCGGGGGTGAAGGTGTCTTTGAAATCCACATGCTCCATGACGAAGACGCTGGCATCGGCCATCTCCTCGCTCCACAGAAATTCTCTCAGGGGAGTTCCTGTGCCCCAGAGGGTCACTTCCTCTCCCCGGATGCCATATTTGGCCAGGATGTTCAGGATGTCCTCCTGGCTGTTCTGTCCGCTGATCCCTTCCACGGGGCGCACGTCCATGTCGTGTCTCACGGCTTCCCAATCGCCTTGGTCCAGGCTGTGTGCCAGATGGATTTTGCGGATCATGGCAGGCAGCACATGGCTTCGTTCCAAATCGAAGTTGTCGTTGGGGCCATACAGGTTGGTCGGCATGACAGCGATGTAGTTGGTGCCGTATTGCAGGTTGAAGCTTTCACACATTTTCAGGCCGGCGATTTTGGCGATGGCATACGGCTCGTTGGTGTATTCCAGGGGGGAGGTCAGCAGCGCGTCTTCCTTCATGGGCTGCCGGGCGTCGCGCGGATAGATGCAGGTGCTGCCCAAGAAAAGGAGTTTCTTCACCTGATGGCGGAAGCTTTCTCCTATGACGTTCTGCTGGATCTGCAGGTTGCGGTAGATGAAGTCGGCGCGATAGATGCTGTTCGCCATGATGCCTCCCACGAAGGCGGCTGCCAGGAATACATAGGCAGGCTGCTCCTCGTCGAAGAAACGGCGGACGGCTACTCCGTCTAAAAGGTCGAGTTCCTGATGGGTCTTCCCCACCAGATGGGTATATCCTTTTTCCTGCAGGTTCTTCCAAATGGCTGAGCCAACCAGGCCACGGTGGCCGGCCACATAGATTTTGGCATTCTTTTCCATAGATGATGTTTGTGAGTTTTTTTATTATAATGAAACAGAATTGTGCGTCCGCTTGTCCGCTCGTCAGCTGTCCGTCCGCGCGTGCAGTTTCTTCACGAACTTCATGTCGTGGGCAGCCATGATCCTCACCAGTTCCTCGAAGCTGGTCTGACGCGGGTTCCATCCCAGCAGGGTTTTGGCCTTGGTGGGGTCTCCCAGCAGCTGTTCCACTTCGGCCGGCCGGAAGTACTTGGGATCCACTTCCACCAGTACCTTTCCGGTGCGGGTGTCGATGCCTTTCTCGTCAACGCCTTCCCCTTCCCATCTCAGGGGGATGCCCACCTCTTCAAAGGCCAATGTGGCAAACTCGCGCACGGTGTGCATCTCGCCGGTGGCGATGACAAAGTCTTCGGGGGTTTCGTGTTGGAGGATAAGCCACATGCATTCCACGTAGTCCTTGGCATATCCCCAGTCCCGGCGGGCGTTGAGGTTGCCTAAATATAACTTGTTCTGGAAACCCTGAGCGATGCGGGCGGCGGCAAGCGTGATTTTCCGCGTGACGAAGTTTTCGCCTCTCCGCTCGCTCTCATGGTTGAACAGGATGCCGTTCACGGCAAACATGCCATAGCTTTCCCGATAGTTTTTGGTGATCCAGAATCCATATTGCTTGGCCACACCGTAGGGGCTGCGGGGATAGAAGGGCGTAGTCTCCTTTTGCGGGATTTCCTGCACTTTTCCGAAGAGTTCGGAGGTGGAAGCCTGATAGATTCTGGTTCTCTTCTCCAAACCCAGAATGCGGACGGCCTCCAGCATGCGCAGGGTGCCTACGGCATCGGTCTCGGCTGTGTATTCAGGCACGTCGAAGGACACTTTCACATGGCTTTGGGCAGCCAGGTTATAGATCTCGTCGGGCTGCACTTGCTGGATGATGCGTATCAGCGAGCTGCTGTCTGTCATGTCTCCGTAGTGGAGGTTGACCAGCCGTTTCTGCTTCATGTCGCGCACCCACTCATCGAAGTACAGATGTTCGATGCGTCCCGTGTTGAACGAAGAGGAACGGCGCAGAATGCCGTGTACTTCGTAACCTTTTTGCAATAAGAATTCGGCCAAAAACGAACCGTCTTGTCCGGTGATTCCGGAAATAAGAGCTGTTTTCATAAGCGATCAATATAATTTGGGGTTGATGAAGAAGAGGGTGCGTCAAATGTTCGGAAAGGAACAGAATTTGACGCACCCTCTTTACATTTTCAGGATGCAATATTCGGCATTTTTTGCGATATGGCAAAATTATCCGTCCAAAGTTTCGCAGAAAGGAGGAGAATGTCGGCCTATTCCAAGGGGAGCAGGCTCCGTTGTTCCGTCATGGAGTCGGGGTCGGAAGGCAGCGTGGCGCGGCGTGTGCAGTAGTTGAACTGGGCTTTTTTCTCGCCGTCGGGGGAGTTCCACTTGAGGGTCAGTTTCACGGTCTGTCCCTGTGTGTCGGGCAGGTCGTCCAGCTTGAAGGCCACCAGTCCGTCGGCCACTTCCCCATAAAGATCGCCGTAGGCATTGTGGCGGAACTCCACCTCAAACGGGTCGCTTGGGTTCTGTCCCGTCAGCAGGTTGACGAAATGCGGCTGGGAGCGTCCCCAGCGTGTGCGGAAGCGCAAGGTCAGGTAGCCGTCCTCGGCAATGGTCACCCAGTCGTTCACGATGTCTACCGGGTCATTGCCATACACTTCATCGTTTCGATCGCCCAGATCGGCGGCTGTGTTTTTGGTCAGGATGCTGTCTATCCAATTGATTTGTACAGCCTGGTCGTAGATGCCGCTGTTGGCATTGAGCGGCGTGCAGTTCATCAAAGCCCGGACTTCCTTCTTGCCAAAGGGAGATGTGGGCATGTTGAGGGGCAGCAGGGTGGTGCTGTCGTCCAGTTGGAGATAGACAGATTGGTCAGCGGCATGTTTCACTGTCACCAAGGCATTGGGGAAGGAATGCGCATAGTAGTAGTATCTGTCGTCGTCGTTATCGCAGGCTTGGAACGCCAGCGAACCTATCAGCAGCATGATCGCCGCCATCCATTTGTTAGTGTGCAAAATGGTTTTCATAAGCTAAGTCCTTTTTAGGTGTTGTTTGAACAATAAAATCATATCACCTCTACAAACGCGAAAGCTGTGCCAAAACTGCATCTGAAAAAGTTAATAAAATCTTAAAAAGGTGTGGGATGCAGCCACAACACGGAAGCGGGACTGCCGTTTGTCATTTTGACATTTTGCTTTTCAAGGCTTCTGAGAATCGCTTATTTCCGGCCAAAGGATGGGAAAACCGATCTTTCTTGAACGGAAACAGGTCAGGCTGTTGATAATTAGAGCGATAGCGAAATGCTTACATTTGAAAGAGAAAAAACGGGAAGCCTCTGAAGTGTTTTCAGAGGTGGATCCATGGAGCATGCACGTGAAATGCATACGTCCGCACGCGTGGAATGCTTGTGTCCCACACGTGCGGCGCACCTCTTCCATGCGTAGATCGCAAGCGTTTCATGTGCGGATGGCAGGCCGTTTTTCCCGTTTCCCTGAATTTGAGGGCTTGATACTGTATGCCCGATGCATGGTTATGCGCTTTTCTCGATTTTCACCGTCTGTTTCCCGCTTCCGATAAAAACGGTGAGTAAGCAGAGACGTGCAGGATGTTGCTATTTGTTAGTGGAATGCTGGAAAAAATGATAAAAATGAAGATGGACCATGGTTTTTATTCATTGGCTTCAAATAATTGGCCTAAGTCTGAACACTATGTTCCCGAAAATACCTATCTTTGCAGCGAAAATCTAAAATTAATTCATTATATGTGTGGAATTGTAGGCTATATTGGTTCAAAAAAAGCCTACCCCATTCTTATCAAAGGACTGAAACGGTTGGAGTATCGTGGATATGATAGTGCTGGGGTAGCATTGATCAGTGAGAGCAGGCAGTTGAACGTTTATAAGACAAAAGGCAAGGTTGCCGATCTGGAATCGTTCGTTGCCCAGAAAGATATTTCCGGAACCGCTGGCATTGCCCACACCCGTTGGGCCACGCATGGAGAGCCTTCTTCCACCAATGCACATCCCCATTATTCTTCCTCAGGGCGTCTGGCCTTGGTCCACAACGGCATTATCGAAAATTATGCCACCATCAAACAGAAACTTCAAGCAAAAGGATATCAGTTTAAAAGCAGCACCGACACCGAAGTGCTGGTGCAGCTCATCGAATACATTCAGACTTTGAACGGCATCAGCTTGCTGGCGGCAGTCCAGCTGGCTTTGCAAGAAGTGATTGGCGCCTATGCCATTGCCCTGCTGGACCGGGAGCATCCCGACGAGATGATTGCCGCCAGGAAAAGCAGTCCTTTGGTGGTAGGCATTGGGGAGGGAGGAGAATATTTCCTGGCATCGGATGCCACTCCCATTGTGGAGTATACAGACAAGGTGGTCTATCTGGAAGACGAGGAGATAGCTGTCGTCCGTCGGGGAGAACCGCTTAAGATCGTGAATCTGCACAATGTGGAATGCCCTCACGAAGTAAAGACGGTAACGATGAGCCTGGGACAGCTGGAAAAAGACGGCTATCCGCACTTTATGCTGAAAGAGATATTTGAACAGCCTGAATGCATACATGACTGTATGCGGGGGCGTATCAATGCGGATGAGGACAATGTGGTACTGTCTGCTGTGATTGACCATAAGGAACGGCTGCTGGCCGCCAAGCGGTTTGTCATTGTGGCGTGCGGCACTTCGTGGCATGCGGCTCTCATCGGCAAGCAGCTGATCGAAAGCTTTTGCCGCATTCCGGTGGAGGTGGAATATGCCAGCGAGTTCCGCTACCGCAATCCGGTCATCGATCCCGGCGATGTGGTGATTGCCATCAGTCAGAGCGGCGAGACGGCCGACACATTGGCTGCCGTGGAACTGGCCAAGAGCCGGGGGGCTTTTATCTATGGGATATGCAATGCCGTAGGCTCCAGCATTCCGCGCACCACCCATACGGGATCTTACATCCATGTAGGCCCGGAGATAGGCGTGGCTTCCACCAAAGCTTTTACCGGACAAGTGACGGTGCTCACCATGCTTGCCCTGACTTTGGCGCGCGAGAAGCGGACGATGGATGAAGGCCGGTACCTGGCCGTAGTAAAAGAACTGAGCCGCATCCCCGATAAAATGAGAGAAGCTTTGAAGCAGAACGGCGACATTGCCGAACTGAGCAAGATATTCACTTACGCCCATAATTTCATTTACTTAGGCCGGGGATACAACTATCCCGTGGCATTGGAAGGCGCGTTGAAACTGAAGGAGATTTCTTACATTCACGCCGAAGGCTATCCGGCTGCCGAAATGAAGCATGGCCCCATCGCTTTGGTCGATGCCGAAATGCCGGTGGTTGTCATTGCCACCCAAAACGGATTGTATGAGAAAGTGCTGAGCAATATCCAGGAAATCAAGGCACGCAAGGGGAAGGTCATAGCCCTTGTCACGCAGGGGGATGCGGTCATCAGCAAGATTGCCGATGTCTGCATTGAACTGCCCGAAACCTTGGAATGCCTGGATCCTCTGATAACGACAGTGCCTTTGCAATTATTGGCCTATCACATTGCCGTATGCAAAGGCATGGATGTGGACCAGCCACGGAATTTGGCCAAAAGTGTAACTGTAGAATAAAAACAAGACATCTATTATATTTATGGAACAACTGAAACACGAATGCGGCGTCGCCATGATACGCCTCTTGAAACCCTTGGAGTACTACGAAAAGAAGTACGGCACCTGGATGTATGGCCTGAACAAGCTCTACCTCCTGATGGAGAAGCAGCACAACCGCGGACAGGAA
>CALUOU010000052.1 GCA_944322335.1 uncultured Bacteroides sp. | reverse complement strand
TGACAGACTTTTCAAAGAACTCATTTTATTTACTGCCAGAGCCGCTTAGGCTTGGCTAATTTTTAACGAACTATTGTCATAAAAACACAATGGAGAAAAAGAAAGGGTTCATAAAAACTCATCCTTTTTCTCCATCTTTCAGCTAATATTATTTTTTCCTACGCTTTAGCGCAGATGTTCTGTCGACCTCACCAATTCTTCGTCCCTATAAATGGCACGGATAGAAAGGTAGTCCAATATCAGACAAATAACCGGCAGACAAAGTGCCCATCCCATCTGAAAGGCCGCACCGTCCAGACGTTGCTTTAACACATACAAGAAAATGAAAAACACAACATAATAGCCTATCACCAACAGGCTTCCGAATATCGTCATGCGGATTTGCAGAATCCGGTTCCGGAAAAGGAAAATGGTGCAAAGAGCGACTACCGCACTCAGCAACAACAGTCCGAACAATCCCCATGTAGACTGGAACTCTCCATCAGCCAGCGTCAGTCCCAACGGCTTAAAGGAATGAAGGCTGACACCGCCTGTTTCCACGAAAGTCCCCACTGGCAAACATGCGGCGACAACCAGCAGAACTGCCACCAGCAACAAATAAACAGATTGTATCCGCTGTATCATGACCGGTCTCTGATTATTGCAATTTTTCTTTCTCCTTAGCAGGATTACGGTAATAGATCTTCCCCTCTATATACTCTTGCGTCGCGATCAAAGTAGGCTTCGGCAACTTCTCATAGTAACGGGAAATTTCTATTTGCTCACGGTTTTCAAATACTTCTTCCAGATTGTCGTTATAAGAAGCGAACTCAGCCAGTTTCTTGGACAAGTCGTTCTTGATCTCCACACTGATTTGATTGGCACGCTTGGCAATGACAGCCACCGTTTCATAAATGTTACCCGTGTCTTGGCATAGCTCCATCAGGTCGCGCGTAATCGCTGTGGTAGGAGCGTTTGTTTTTCTGTAATCCATAAAATTCTTACCTATTATTTAAAAACTTCAAATCATTATGTTTTTACTAAAACAAGCAGACCGTAAATTCCGAAAGCGTCCCCCTCTCCTTACTCGCCCAACACTTTTTCCGAATTCTTAAAGATCCGTTCCGCCTCTTCCAGATACTTGCTTTCTGGAAATTCATTCTTAAAGGCATAATACTCATCAATGGTTTCCCGATAGCGCTCCGGTTTCCTGTCGTCCACACTGTATACAGCCATTTCATACTTGGCACGCAAAATCAGAATGGACAGATCTTCCCGAAGATTGGTATAAGGATAATCCTTCAATGCGTTTTGAGCTGTAATGACACATGACAAATAATTGTTGCCTAAATAAATGCCTAAATCGTAATACAGCTTGGCAGAGAGATACTCTTTCATCACCAGCTTGTCTTGCAATGCGAAAATCATTTCCTGAGCCTCATCCTTCTTGGAACTTTGCGGAAAATACTCCATGAACATTTGCAACTGCTGGATGGCACTGTAGGTGGCTGTCTGGTCCAAACGGGGTTCGGGCGTATCCAGATACAAAGCCTTTCCGGCATGGAAACGTGCCAGCTCGGTGTAAATGCCACGGGGATATACATTGTAATATTGGACAAATGTCTGGGCAGCTGTCTGATAGTCACCTTGATTGTAATAGCTCATACCTAACATATAAAGCGATTCCTCAGCCTTATCCGTACCCTTCAGGATGGTAATCAATTCATTCAGCAAAGTGGCCGCACGTGTGTATTGCCCTTTTGCAAAATAGTTCTTCGCCGCTTCGTACTTGTATTCATAATCCGTACTCTTCAGCAACTTGTTATATTCTCCACACGAGGAGAATAAGACGACAGCAAGCAGTGTTATGATGATTTTCTTCATTGCTTTATATTCAAAATATTGCGCAAAGATAGAGGTTCGTATCGAATTTAGCAACGATACGAACCTTAATTTTTCAAAAACACAGCCGAAAGGGGGATTTCCATAGATGAAAGCCCCTTTTCTTACAATTTATACAAATCGTTCGCTGCCAGCAAGTCTACCTTTCTTTCTGTCAACACCCGTATGCATTCATCCATGTTATTCGGGCGGATGATCACATTGGCGGTCTCACCGTTCGCAAAGGAATACATGTACTCGATAAATACTCCTTCATCAGACAAGTACCGCAGCACCTTGGCTAAAGATCCGGGTATATTGGGGCAACTGATGCCTATCACATCTGTAATATTGACCGCAAAATGATTGTCTTTCAATACCTTATAAGCCCTGTCCGGTTCAGAAACGATTCCACGCAGGATGCCGAAGTCAGCATTCTCAGCGATACATAAAGCCGAAAGGTTGATGCCTTCATGAGCAAGCGCCTCAGTAACTTCAGTGAGGCGTCCAGACTTGTTTTCCAAAAAAATAGAGAGTTGTTTCGCTACCATGTTCTTATCATATTTAGTCCAACATATATTTGTTTACAGCGATCAAAGCTTGCGCTTGTCTATCACCCGTTTTGCCTTTCCGACACTGCGTTCGATACTGCGAGGCTCTACCAGACGCACGTCAACCGACAGCCCCAGCACGCTCTGCAGCCGGCCATACAGCTTTTGCCTCAAGGCAACCAGCTTGTTGATCTCATCGGTATAGAATTCCGGACGTACTTCAACCTGCAGCTCCATGGTATCGGTATTGTTCTTCCGGTCTACCACCAAGAGGTAATGAGGCTCGAATTCCGGCATAGCAAGGATAACCGACTCAATCTGGGTGGGGAACACATTGACACCCCGGATGATAAGCATGTCATCGCTCCGTCCCAAGATGCGGTCCATCCGCACCAACGTCCGCCCGCACGGACATGGCTCATAGTGCAGAGCCGTAAGATCGCGCGTGCGATAACGCAGCAGAGGCATGCCCTCCTTGGTCAGATGTGTAAAGACCAACTCTCCTGGCTGGCCGGGAGAGACCGGCTCCAACGTGTTCGGATCGATAATCTCCGGGTAGTAATGGTCTTCGTTCAAGTGGGTCCCATGCTGGCATTCACATTCATAGCCTACTCCCGGCCCGGCCACTTCGCTCAAGCCGTACAGATCGTATGCCTTGATTCCCAGTTTCGTTTCAATCTCCTTACGCATGTTTTCCGTCCAAGGCTCCGCTCCGAATCCTCCTACGCGCAAACGGAATTCCTCCCGAGGCAACCCGGAATCCTCGATGGCATCGGCCAGATAAAGCGCATAAGAAGGCGTGCAGCATAAGACGGTCGCCCCAAAATCATGCATGAGCGTGATTTGCTTGGCTGTGTTGCCGCTGGACATCGGAATGACCGATGCGCCGATGTTTTCAGCGCCGGCATGAGCGCCCAATCCGCCCGTAAACAACCCGTATCCATAGGACACTTGGAATATATCGGTATTGTCCGCACCGTATGCCGCGAAGGCCCTGGAGATACATTCCGCCCAGACCGACAGGTCTTTTCGTGTGTATCCCACGACTGTGGGCTTTCCGGTCGTGCCGGAAGAAGCGTGTATGCGGACGATCTGGCTCATCGGAACAGCACACAATCCGAAAGGATAATTGTCGCGCAAATCATACTTGGTGGTAAAAGGAAGCTTCACAATGTCATCAATGTCATTGATATCATCGGGGGTAATTCCTAACTCGTGCATTTTCTTCCTGTAAAAAGGAGTACTGTGATACACACGCTCTACTGTTTTTTTCAGACGAATGCTTTGAATCTTACGCAAATTTTCACGATTCATGCACTCAATGTTTTCATTCCAAATCATGTCTTCTCTTAAGGGTATTGATTGGTTACTATATTATTTTTTAATCTCTCCTCCTCACATTTTCATTCCATTCCAACGCAAAGGAACGGTTTTTTTTGCATATTTCAAAGATTTTGCCGAATATTGCGCCTTTCATTAAAGCTTTTAGAGAAATCTGCTTAACTGTAAAGGATAAGAATGAATAAATTTGAACTTGTATCTGATTATAAACCGACCGGAGACCAGCCGGAAGCCATCGCCCAACTCACCGAAGGTGTGCAGCGGGGAATACCTGGCCAGACTTTATTGGGAGTGACAGGCTCCGGAAAAACCTTCACCATAGCCAACGTGATAGCCAACGTCAACAAACCAACCTTGATATTGAGCCACAACAAAACGCTGGCAGCCCAACTTTACGGTGAATTCAAGGCTTTCTTCCCCCACAATGCGGTGGAATATTATGTCTCTTACTACGACTATTACCAGCCGGAAGCTTACTTGCCTTCATCGGACACTTATATCGAAAAAGACTTGGCCATCAACGATGAGATCGACAAATTACGTTTGGCCTCCACCTCGGCTTTATTGAGCGGACGGAAAGATGTGGTGGTCGTCTCTTCCGTGTCGTGCATTTACGGCATGGGAAATCCTGCCGATTTTTATAATAATGTGATCGAAATCCGGCAAGGAAGGCCCTATAGCCGCAATGTGTTCTTGCGCAAACTGGTGGAAAGTTTATATACCCGCAACGACATCGAACTGAATCGAGGCAATTTCCGGGTCAAAGGAGACACGGTGGACATTTACCTGGCCTATGCGGACTGCCTGGTCCGTGTAGTGTTTTGGGGAGACGAGATAGACAGCATAGAAGAAGTGGATCCCGTCAGCGGAGTGACCACCGGCAGCTTCGAAGACTACAAGATCTATCCTGCCAACCTTTTCATGACCTCCAAGGAGACTACGCTCCGCGCTATCCATGAGATTGAAGACGACTTGCACAAACAAGTGGAATGGTTTGAAGAGAACGGACGGATGTTAGAAGCCAAACGTTTGCATGAGCGTGTCACCTACGACATGGAAATGTTGCGCGAGCTGGGACACTGTTCAGGCATCGAGAACTATTCCCGGTATTTCGACCAGCGCGCCCCAGGCACACGTCCTTATTGCCTGCTGGATTTCTTCCCTGATGACTATCTGATGGTCATTGATGAAAGCCATGTCACCGTCCCCCAGCTGCGAGCCATGTACGGAGGAGACTATGCCCGCAAGGTCAACCTGGTGGAATATGGCTTCCGGCTTCCTGCCGCTATGGATAACCGGCCTCTAAAGTTCGAGGAGTTTGAAGCTATGACCCGACAAGTGATCTACGTCAGCGCCACTCCTGCCGAATATGAGCTGATGAAATCGGAAGGAGTAGTCGTAGAGCAGGTCATCCGCCCCACAGGTCTGCTGGATCCTGTCATCGAAATCCGTCCCAGCCTGAACCAGATTGATGACCTGATGGAAGAAATCCAGTTGCGTGTGGAACGCCACGAGCGCACCCTTGTCACCACTCTCACCAAACGGATGGCCGAAGAGCTGGCTGAATATCTTCTGAACAACCAAGTGAAATGCACGTATATCCACAGTGACATTGAAACGCTGGAGCGCATCCAGATCATGAGCGACTTGCGTGACGGCAAATACGATGTCCTGATCGGAGTCAATCTTTTGCGTGAAGGGCTTGACCTGCCTGAAGTCTCGCTGGTGGCCATCCTTGATGCGGACAAGGAAGGTTTCCTGCGCTCCCACCGCTCCCTCACGCAAACAGCCGGACGAGCCGCACGGAACGTGAACGGCATGGTCATCATGTATGCGGATAAGGTGACGGACAGCATGAGACAAACCATCGAAGAGACCAACCGCCGCCGGGAAAAGCAGCTGAAATATAACGCAGAGCATGGCATCACTCCGAAACAAATCCAAAAAGGCAAAAAACTCAATGTATTTGCCTTCGCCGAAAACACCGACAGTCATGCCGCATCCGGCAAAACGGCCGCTCCACGTCCCTACACAGAAGAACTGGAGACAACTTCAGCCGCAGCAGACCCCATCATGCAATATATGAACAGAGCACAACTGGAAAAAAGCATCGAACGGACCAGAAAACTGATGCAGGAAGCCGCCAAAAAGCTCAACTTCATTGAAGCCGCACAATATCGGGACGAACTGCTCAAGATGGAAGATCTGCTCAAAGAGAAATGACGGGAAGCTTCACTTTTCACCTATTCTTTTGCCTAAAACAGAAATTATGGCCAGAAAGGTTGCTTTTACTTTCATTTCATTACCAGACAGATAAAAAAAAGACTATCTTTGTCCCATTCTTTAGAAATGAGAACATGTTTTTACGCAATTATTAACCCAATTAAACGAAACATTATGAAGAAGTTGAACCTGAAAATGACTGCAACAGTCATCGTTTGCGGAGCCTTTCTATTCAGCTCTTGTGTAGGCTCTTTCGGCTTGCACAGCAGATTGTCCAGCTGGAACCAAAGCATCGGCAATAAGTTTGTGAATGAACTTGTGTTCCTGGCTTGCAACATCATTCCCGTGTATGGCGTATGTTACCTGGCTGATGCGCTGGTCATCAATTCCATCGAGTTTTGGAGCGGAAGTAATCCTATGGCCAGCATTGGCGATGTGAAGCAAATTAAAGGCGAAAACGGGAACTACCTGGTAGAGACGATAGAAAACGGCTATACCATCACGAAAGAAGGGGAAAACATTTCCATGCAGCTCATCTACGATCAAGAGCAAAGCTCATGGAATGTAGTGTCCGACGGTGACAGCACGGAACTGCTGCAAATCAATCATGACGGCACAGCTCAAATGCGCCTGCCCAATGGTGAAGCCATGAATGTCACCTTGGACGCACAAGGCGTGGCTATGGCTTATCAGGCTATTACGGCCAATACTTATTATGCCGCCAAATAAAATCAAAAACATAACATCGCACAGAGATACGAGGCAGAGGCGTTTTTTTGATCTCCCCAATCAGCCTTCTCCATATCATAGGCAATGCTTCGTCTCTCTGTGCCGATTCAACCAATGCTATAATAAAGGCCAACGAAGCAATAATAAATGGCAAAGTATCCTATAATACTTGGACAAGTAACCTATGATGCCGGAAAAACCGCAGACAGCAAGCGGTCAGAAAGGATATCCCACCGCAAAATGAAACGCAAAATCTCTTTTGAACTTCGGATGAATGATGGGATAGCGTTCCGCTCCCCGCGCGGGATTGATGGCCTTCATGCCACCGTCAAACCTAAGCACAAAGAAATCCAAATCGAGACGCACTCCTATTCCGTAAGCCACAGCTATCTGTTTATAAAACGTCTTGAGGTCGAACTTGCCGCCCGGCTGGTCAACATAGTCGCGAAGAGTCCAAATGTTTCCGGCATCAATGAAAGCCGCCCCTCTGAACTTCCAGAACAAGCGGGTGCGGTACTCAATGCTGGCATCCAGCTTGATGTCTCCTGTCTGATTCAAAAAATTATTGTCGCCAGGAAAGGACCCCGGTCCCAGATCACGGACTGACCATCCCCGCACGCTGTTTGCGCCTCCAGAGAAATAACGCTTCTCCAAAGGAACAATCGTCGCATTGCCATAGGGAATGACAATGCCTCCCCCTACATGAAAAGCCAAAGAGTTACGATCATCAATCACGATGTTTTTCGCAAAATCAATGTCTCCCTTCACATATTGTGCAAAGGGTATGTTCAGCAGCGTATATTCTCCTGCCTCATTCTTCTTCATGCCTGTCACCTTGCCAAGAGCATAGAGGAGATTGCCGGCAGACTCGATGTTGAAACGGAAAGAATAGGAATTTCCCATCAGCGTATTGTTCATCAGGGCCTGGCCGGCACTGTTGTACACATAGCTGTAGCCCGTCCGCACAATGAGGCGGTCATCATAGTTATACTTTAAAATATAATTCTCGTCCTGCTCCAAATAGAGTTTTTCAAAATCAGGAGAGATCCATGGCATGTAGAGATAGTTGATGTCCAGAAGATCGATGCGGTGTTGCGCGTTCTTCCGTTGCATGCCCCATTTATAACTCCAGTTTGCAGAAGCCACAATACGGGTAAATTCCGGCCTGAACTGATAGCTGTATTGCAAACCGAACTCCGTTCCCGCACGTATTTTATGCCGGAAGCTCTCTGACAGGAAAGGGAACATAAAGCGGGGAAAATTGATGGTCGCCTCAGCCCCCAGTTCCGTATAGTCTTCGTCCCGGTAGTTTCCTTGCAAACCGGAGACCGCTTCATATGCCCCGCGCAGTTTGATCATAAAGGACTCGGAACCATGAAACAGATTCCGATGCTGAAAGGACACCGAAGCCGCAGCCCCTAAATCGCCGGCCGAATTAGTACCTTCCAACTCCAGAGATATGGACTGCTGCTTGTTTTTGGTCAGCATGACGTAAGCGCTCAGCAACGCACTGTCGTTACGCTGAGTCTCGAAAAAACGGATATTGGTATACTTTAAAGCCTGCAGACGTCCGAAATTGGAATAAGTTCGTTGCACGTCCCGCTCGTCATACAGCTTTCCGGGAGTCAGGCGCGAATTGTCAATCAAGACTTGAGGACGCAAATATAATTCATCTTTATAATAAATGGGATAGCCTTTGAAATGGATCGAATCGTTCACTTCAATGCTGCTCAAGGCAGAAGACTGCAGCACATCATAGTCAGTGATAAAGCCCACCTTATCTATATAATATTGGCGATGCGGCTGAGACGGCATATCCCGTCCCGCTTTATAAGGAGCCAAATGCATGGTCAGATCCACCAGAAACGTGTTTCTCACCGTATCGGCTGTATAGGTGATATAATCCTTATTAAATTTGTAATAGCCGCGATTCAGAAGGTTATCCGTGATGCGCTGGCGTTCCATGTCCAGGAGGTTCACATCAAAACACATGCCTTCAGACAAATAAGTTCCGGCGGTATCCGCCTGCATGTACTGCCAGATCTTGCGGTCGGGAATGTCATAGCTCAAGCTTTGGACAATATAAGGATTGCCGGTAGTCACCTGATAAGTCAGCTTCATCTTCTTGCGGCTCACCTCCCGCACACAATCCACTGTAGCCCCCATATAGCCCATGTTTTGCACAGCCTTGGCTATTTCCTCACGAGAACGCTCTGTCTCCTCAGCGTCATAGATCACCGGCGCGTCCCCCATCCTCCGCAAAGTCCGGTTGATCCAGCGGGTGGAGTCACGGCCTGAGAGATTGTAGACATACAGCTGCATCTTCATGAGGCTGAACCATTTCGCATTGGGCTTCTGCCGGACATAAAGTGAAAGTTCGGATGGCTTCACTTCTTTATTGTCGATGCGTATGCGCACTTCGTCCAGCAAATACGCTCCTTCAGGCACGTATTTTGTGGCGGAACAAGATGCCAACACAGCCAAAGCCACTGCACACAATACAGCGTGGAAACTTCTTTTTATTCTGGATTTCATAAATTGCGCATAAACTACGACAAAGATAGTTGATTTTTTTCGTCCTTGAAACAAAAATGAAAGAAGAGTACGCCTATCTGCCAAAAAAGAACTATTTTTGCCGATATATAAGTAACCGAACAACTCAAAATGGCATTAAGCAAGAATCGCATCAAATACATCCATTCGCTGGAGCTGAAAAAGAACCGGAAAGCCGAACAAGTTTTTCTGGCGGAGGGTCCCAAACTTGTAGAGGAGCTGCTGGACCGCTTTCCCTGCCGTTTCCTGATCGCCACCGCAGAATGGCTTTCCGCACATCCGCACTTGAACGTAAGCGATGTGACCGAAGTCTCTGCCGACGAGCTTTCCAAAGCCAGCCTGCTCAAAACACCGCAGCAGGTGTTGGGCGTATTCGAACAACCGCCACACACAGAGACACCGGCTTTCGACCGCTCGCTCTGCCTGGCGCTGGATGACATTCAGGATCCCGGCAATCTGGGCACCATTATCCGACTGGCCGACTGGTTTGGCATCGAACATATTTTCTGCTCGCCCAACACGGCCGATGTCTATAACCCCAAAACCGTTCAAGCCACCATGGGGGCACTGGCACGCGTGCAGGTACACTACATAGCCTTGGCGGATTTCCTCCAATCGCTTCCGGCAGACATTCCTGTGTATGGCACCTTTCTGGATGGCAAAAACATCTATACACAGCCCTTATCCGCTCATGGCATCATTGTCATGGGAAACGAAGGGAACGGCATCTGTCCGGCTGTGAGCCAACATATCAACCGTCGGCTTTACATCCCCAGCTATCCCCCGTCACGCTCCACCTCCGAGTCGCTGAACGTAGCCATCGCTACAGCAGTCGTCTGCGCCGAGTTCCGACGGCAGGCTGCATGCGGCTAAAATCAAAAGGATAATACAGATAAGGAATAAGGGCATCCGGCCGTGTGACATCCGGAACCAGCACAATAACGCCCGGATGCCATTCCACGCCTTCCCGCTCTTCCGTCAGCTGAAAAGTACGCACCACATAACCGTCCGCGACCTCCACTCCCCATTGTTTCAGAAAGCCACGCCCCGGCACATACACATAGTGTGAAGCATAACGGGTCATTTCCTATCCGGTTGTTTAGCGGGCTTTAATGTTTCCATTCCCCTCATGCGTTGAGTGGAAGTGGGGCGCGGGCGCTGTTCCGGTTTGCGGGGAGTGGCCTGTGATTCTGCCGGTTGGGGCTTTCTGACCGTATCTGTCTCAGGCGTCGTCTGAGGGGATTCCTCCGTCTTTTCCATGCGAAGTGTGTCTTGGGCATGATAACGCATCAGCTGAATGCGGTCTATCAGCAGGCAAGACAAAGAGTCCTGTTTCGGCAAATAAATGAAACCCCGCACTTCTTTCATGGCGCCCAATGTGTCCGCATACAAGCTGAGAGTCTGCACTCCCGACCGCTCTACTCTGTTCACCGTGGTCAACGTGTCATCCTTGTAGAGGATCTGCATCGAGATGACCGGCGCCTGCCAGGCAGGAATCCTTCGGGAAAACTGGAAACGAGCCGTCCAACGCAATGTGTCTCTGTCCCTAAAATTGGTATCTACCGGAAATGAAAATACAACCTTATTGTCCAAAGGCATTCCTGTCAGCCGATAGATTCTCCTCCAAGACCAAATGTCCACACTGTCCCCCGGACGGGATTCATCCGGCTTGTTGTTCCGCACGGCTACCAGATGGTTGATGTCGCCCCGCTCTTTCTTCAGGCGGGCATTAACCTGCTCATAAATTCTGGTCAGCACATCCGGATAGCGGGCAAACCACGCCATTGAAGAGTCAAACTCTGCCTCCGTAATGCCATGCTTTCTAAAAACAGACTCAAGATACAAGACCTTCTTATAAGACTCATTGTACGGAAGCTCGTCTGCCATAGCCTTGGCCATGTGATAATCGTAGAGAACCTCCTCCATTTGACCGTCTGAAAGGACTGTGTCCGGACGTTTCACCCGGCAACAGGCCAGGCAACATGCCAAAGCCAGCACACAGCCCCATTGAATGACATTTCTGACTCTCATGACTTCTTCTTTGGAATGGCAGTATGGTAAATCTCACTCAGATACTTGCTGTAAAACAGCAACAAGGCTATCACCCCGCAACTGATCGAAGCATCGGCAAAGTTGAATATAGGACTGAAAAAGACAAAACGGTCACCGCCTACAAACGGCAACCAAGAAGGCCAGTAAGTATCAATGATAGGGAAATAGAACATGTCTACGACCTTTCCGTAAAACAATGGAGCGTATCCTCCGTCCTCCGGCATAAAAGAGGCAATCTGCGAATGGGTGCTTTCATTGAAGATCACCCCGTAGAACACACTGTCGATAATATTGCCCAAGGCTCCGGTCAGTATCAGCGAAATGCAAACAATAAACCCCGTTTTTGCATCGCATTTGACACATCGGTACAAGAACCAGCCGATGACGGTCACAGCCAGAATGCGGAAAGTGGTCAGAAAGATCTTGCCCATAATCTCCATACCGAAAGCCATACCGTTGTTTTCCACAAAAAAGATGTAAAACCAGTCTGTCACCCGGATGCTTTCATGCCAAAACATGTGTGTCTTGATCCATATCTTTATGCATTGGTCTATGATCAGAATCAAAAAGATTATCAGCAAGGCAATCCGCCCTTTCGTAAAAAACTTATTCATGATGATGTAGGTGAATGTTGAAAAATAAATTTGATGTAGTCCACAGGTGCTTTCCGTCGCCAAGCAAAACGCGAATTCAGCAGATTCTTTCCTTTCAGAAAACAAATCCACCGAACTCGCGTCCCAACAATCATCGTGTGGTGCAATGATTACAGGCCTTGAATGCCTCCATCAGTGCCTTCCATTGTTCTTAGCCTCAATGCTTAATGTGGCATGGGGCACAGCACGCAAGCGTTCTGCAGGAATCAGCTTTCCTGTTTCCCGGCAAATGCCGTATGTCTTGTTTTCGATGCGCACCAATGCGGCCCGCAGTCCTTGAATGAACTTCAACTGACGTTGGGCCAAGCGCGTGGTCTCTTCCTTTGACAATGTATTGGCACCCTCTTCCAGCACCTTATACGTAGGTGAGGTGTCGTCGGTATCGTTTCCGTCCTCGCCCGTCAAACTGGCTCTCAACTGGTCATAGTCACGTTGCGCCAATTCTAACTTTTCCAAAATGATAGCTCGGAATTCTTCCAGTTCGGCATCCGAATATCTTGTTTTTTCAGCCATAATTAAAGTGTTTAATCAATGAGTATTATATAACTTTAAGTGATAAGCCCTTATTCCTTGACCACCTCCACCATCAGTGTGCAATCGTCCAGATTCAATTCTGTCCCATTGCCCACCGCATCGGCCAAGACCAACGAAGTACCTAAAACTTGGTTGCAAATATAGTCTTTATATTCATTCACAGCATCATCTGTTTGCGCATTTTTTGATATTGTAATCTTTATTTTATCTGTTATCTCAAAACCGCTCGCTTTTCTGATGTTCTGAATGCGATTCACCAGCTCACGGGCAATGCCTTCCTTACGCAGCTCCTCTGTGACGGTCACTTCCAAGGCTACCGTCAGACGGCCTTCATTGGCCACCAGCCAGCCTGGAATGTCCTCACTGAAGATGTCCACATCGGCTGTCTCAATCGTGGCATCCCCGCTCTCCAGACGGAACGTGAACGAGCCGTTCCTCTCCAGCTCAGCAATGTCTTCTTGTGACATCGCCACGACTGCGGCAGCCACCGCTTTCATCTGCTTTCCGAACTTCGGCCCCAATTTCTTGAAGTCGCATTTCACCCGCTTTACCAGCACACCGGCAGCACCTTCCACAAACTTGATTTCCTTCACATTCACCTCGTTCAGGATCAGTGTCTTGACATTCTCAATGTGCCGGCGCTGTTCCTCATCCACCACCGGTATCATGATGCATTGCAAAGGCTGGCGAACTTTAATGTTTACCTTCCGGCGCAAAGCCAATACCATTGATGTTATGTCTTGAGCGATCCGCATGCCTTCTTCCTGCTCCTTATCGATCAGTCCACCGTCATAAACAGGGAAAGACGCCAGATGGACGGAAACGGTCTTGTCACGCCCTGTCACCCGTATCAGATCCATATAAAGCATGTCGGAATAGAAAGGAGCGATGGGAGCCATCAGTTTGGCGACAGTCTCCAGACAGGTGTACAGGGTCTGATAAGCGGAGAGCTTGTCCTGTGTGAAATCCCCGCCCCAGAAACGTTTGCGGTTCAAACGGACATACCAGTTGGAAAGATTGTCATTGACAAAGTCTGAAATCAGACGGCCGGCCTTGGTCGGCTCGTAGTCATTGTAGCAAGCGTCCACATCCTTGACCAAAGTATTCAGCAGCGAGAGGATCCAGCGGTCAATTTCCGGACGTTGCTCCATCGGCACATCCGCCTCTTTATACTCAAATCCGTCCACGTTGGCATAAAGCGCGAAGAAAGAATAAGTATTGTAAAGTGTGCCGAAAAACTTGCGCCGCACTTCCTCCACGCCTTCCACGTCAAACTTCAGGTTATCCCAGGGTGAAGAATTGGTTATCATGTACCAACGCAACGGATCGGAACCATATTTCTCAATGGCAGAGAAGGGATCAACCGCGTTGCCCAGCCGTTTCGACATTTTATTTCCATTCTTGTCCAATACCAGCCCATTGGATATGACAGTCTTATAAGCCACGCTGTCAAACACCATGGTGGCGATGGCATGCAGCGTAAAGAACCAGCCGCGCGTCTGATCCACACCCTCCGCTATGAAATCTGCCGGATAAACCTGGTGGCTGTCCAGAAGTTCCTTGTTTTCAAACGGATAGTGGATTTGCGCGTAAGGCATGGAGCCGGAATCAAACCACACATCAATCAGGTCGGTCTCACGCTTCATCGGCTTGCCGCTATCTGACACCAGGATGATCTCGTCCACATAAGGGCGGTGCAGATCGATTTTATCATAGTTCTCTTTGGTGTACAAGCCGGGCACAAACCCTCTTTCCTTATAAGGATTGGCTTTCATGCAGCCGGCAGCCACCGATTTCTCTATCTCCGCATACAGCTCTTCCAACGACTCTATGCATTTCTCTTCCGCCCCATCCTCACTGCGCCAGATGGGAAGCGGTGTTCCCCAATAGCGCGAACGGCTCAAGTTCCAGTCGTTCAAGTTCTCCAGCCATTTTCCGAAACGTCCGGTTCCGGTCGATTCCGGTTTCCAGTTGATCGCCCTGTTCAGCTCCATCATCCGTTCCTTGCAGGCCGTGCTGCGGATAAACCAGCTGTCCAGCGGATAGTAAAGCACAGGTTTGTCCGTACGCCAGCAGTGAGGATAGTTGTGGACATGTTTTTCTATCTTGAAGGCTTGGCTGGCGGCTTTCATCATCATGCAAAGATCAAAATCGAGCGACTCGGCTGCCTGCGCCGCCTTTTCATCGTATTTCCCATCTACTGTAAACTGCGGATCGTAAGCATTCTTCACCCATCGGCCTTCGTATTCTTTGTAAAGGTCTGTATTGACACACTCTCTCACGAAACGTTCGTCCAGCTCATCCAGCATGTAGAACTTGCCCGTGAGATCCACCATGGGGCGCGTCTCTCTTTTCTTGTTGATCATAAACAAAGCCGGAATGCCTGCCGCTTTGGCCACAAAGGCATCGTCTGCGCCAAACGTGGGCGCGATATGTACGATGCCCGTACCGTCTTCTGTCGTCACATAGTCACCCAGAATCACACGGAATGCCTTATCCGACGCATCATGCCAATTTCCGTCGGCATCGATCTCCACAGGCTTCACCCATGGCATCAGCTGCTCATACTCCATGCCTGCCAAGTCCGGCCCTTTATATTCACCCACGATCTTAAAGGGAATCAGCTTGTCGCCGGGCTTGTAGTCTTCCAGCGGCTTGCCTTCCGCCTTCTTGTTGAAATGAGTGTAAAGCAGAGCCTTGGCAAGAATGACAGTCATTTTCTTTCCGGAATAGGCGTTATAGGTCTGCACCGCCACATAGTCAATTTTCGGTCCTACGCAGAGTGCCGTATTGGAGGGCAAAGTCCAGGGAGTGGTGGTCCATGCCAGGAAATAAGGAGTTCCCCACTCTGCCATTTCCGGTTTCGGATTCTTCACACGGAACTGCCCGACTGCCGTCAGGTCTTTCACGTCCCGATAGCATCCTGGCTGATTCAACTCATGCGAACTGAGTCCGGTGCCTGCCGCCGGAGAATAAGGCTGAATGGTATAGCCTTTGTAGAGGAGCCCTTTCTTATAGAGCTGTTTGAGCAGCCACCACAATGTCTCGATATACCGGTTATCATAAGTAATATATGGATTTTTCATGTCCACCCAATACCCCATCCGGTGGGTCAAGTCTTCCCATTCCTTGGTGAACTTCATCACGTCCTTGCGGCAAGCGGCATTGTATTCCTCCACCGAAATGGTTTTGCCAATGTCTTCCTTCGTAATGCCTAACGCTTTTTCCACACCCAGCTCCACAGGCAGGCCATGCGTGTCCCATCCGGCTTTCCGCTTCACCTGATAACCCTTCATGGTCTTATAACGGCAGAATATATCCTTGATCGTACGCGCCATCACATGATGAATGCCCGGCATTCCATTGGCAGAAGGAGGCCCTTCATAAAAAACAAAAGAAGGGCACCCTTCCCGTTCTTTCATACTGCGGTCGAAGACACGTAGCTCATCCCACTGCTCCAGCACCTGCTTGTTCACTTCAGAAAGGTCGAACTTTTGATATTCGGCGAACTTTTTATCCATCCTTATTTACGTTTTTTATTGTTTACAAAATAACAGAAACACATGCCTATTGTTCAGATACGCATGGCTTTCGGGCACGCAAAGGTACAAAAAAGTTAGAAAACAGAAAGGGGTGCATAGAATTTAAGTCGATGCTTCCCCGCAAATGAAACGTTTTTTTAGCAAAAAGAAGGATCCAGACAGCCTGAAAGCCAGCAAAAACAATCTTCCACGCATGGCGACCGCTATGTCAGACATAAGAAGTCTGCGCGCCAGACCCAACCTGTCCTCCAACAAAAAAGGCAGACTCAAAAGCCTGCCTTTCATCAATAACAAGTAAAATGTGCGGCCTTTTTCAGGAGACAGCCTGCGCGCATGGAGGGTAAAAAGCCGGATCCTCCCCAAAACAGTCAACAGAAGGACAAGCGACAAGCCGACAAAAAGCTCATCAGCTCAAGCTTGAAGGAATCTGTCATTTCAATATCTCCGCCAGCTTTTCCTGCAAATCCTCGCCATGCAGGCCACGCGCCAGGATGACACCGTCTCCATCAATCAGCACCGTGTGAGGAATGCTGCTGACGGCATACAGGCCGGCGCCTTCACAATCCCAATACTTCAGATCGGACATTTGCGGCCAAGTCATGCCCAGACGCTTGACGCCTTCTTTCCACGAGTCGGCTGTACGGTCGAGCGAGACACCGACAATTTCAAAATTCTTATTCTTATACTTGGCGTATGCTTTCACCAAGTCTGGCATTTCCCTGCGGCAAGGCCCGCACCAGCTGGCCCAGAAATCCACCAGTACCACTTTCCCTTTGCCTGCATAATCAGAGAGCCTCACCTTCTTTCCATCCGGGTCCTGCATCTCAAAATCTGTAAACGGCTGACCCACAGCAGTCGCCTTCAGCTTTTCCACATTATCCTTGATACGGAGAATGGTGGCGTCCTCACTATAGGCGACCGGCACTTGAGCGACCAACGGCTCCAAATCTTCCACATCCATATAGTAGTAGTTGTTCTTCAGCAAATAAACTCCCACCTCATTGGTGATGTTTTGCTGAATGGCCTGACGGGTCACTTCCATCATCCGTTCTTCCAAGGCTTCCGCTTCCGCTTTCTTGGCCGAACGCTGCTCTTCGCTCATCGCCGCATCGGCCAAAGCCTCATTCAGAGCATCCTCTTGCTGCATAAGGCTGTTCAACTGATCACGCACCGCTTGATAAATGTCGTTGGCAGGCGTGCCCGTGGCAGAATCATATTTCTTGCCCAAACTGATCCGGATCTTTCCGTTTTCCAAAAAGAAATCCATAGCCAGACCTTCTTCCGTCCCGGCCTGACAGGTAAGGGAGCGGTTGACAGCCAAAGAGTCAGCCACACCTTTCAACACGAATGTGCCTCCTTGGATGACAGCAGAGTCCTGCTTCACCCAATTGCGGCCTTCACGGGCTTGCAAATAGACCACATCTCCATCGGCCGCGCCCTCAACCGTTCCTGTAATGGTATAACCTTTGTTATCGCTGCAAGCTGCGCAAACGGCAGCCATGGCAAATACATAAAATACTTTCTTCATAAGATTATTGCTGTTTTAAATTTCAGACAAAGACAATGATTCGCAACTCTATTGCAAAAATCCCTCTCCAAAACAAACAGAATGTCCTGAAGAGGGATCCAAAATGGAAAATAAATTATGTGCAAATCTCTTATTCTGCAGCAGGAGCTTCTGCATTCGCCTCCTCAGCGGAAGCCTCTCCTTCTGCGTTTTCCTGAGCGGCAGCCTCTGCTTCAGCAGCAGCCTTGGCAGCTTCTTCAGCGGCTTTCTTCTCAGCCAATGCTTTCGCTTTAGCTTCATTTACCTTCTGCTCGGCTTCCAGACGTGCTTTTGCCTCAGCCTTCTTACTTTCCTCCAGTTTTGCCTTTTGAGCGGCCAGACCATTCTGCTTGTCGCTCTTCCAAGCTTCAAACTTTGCTTCTGCCTCAGCCTCGCCGAAAGCACCCTTAGCCACACCGCCGAGCAAGTGCTTCTTCATATAAACACCTTCACGGGAAAGAATGTTGCGAACGGTATCGGTAGGTTGTGCGCCTTTCATAACCCAATCAAGTGCGCGGTCGAACTTCAAATCTACTGTGGCAGGATTGGTGTTCGGGTTATAGGTACCAATTTTCTCGATAAATTTGCCATCACGTGGCGCTCTTACGTCTGCAATTACAATGGAATAAAAAGCATAGCCTTTGCGTCCATGTCTCTGCAATCTGATTTTTGTTGCCATTTAAAATACTTTTTTATTAATTTATGATCTGAATAAGCTATTATCTCGTAATAGC
>CALUOU010000051.1 GCA_944322335.1 uncultured Bacteroides sp. | reverse complement strand
GCTGAGGCTCTTTCTGGAAGCGGAGACGCGGCCCCTGTCCGTCCTCTCCATCGGCCTGAGCCTGTGGCCGCAGGACGTGGACACATACGCCTTGCAGGACCGCACCTACACCCTGGTGTGCCGCCTGCGCTCCTCGCTTCATGCGGCTGGGATGGAGATCGTGAAGGAGCAGGACGGCTACCGCCTGTACGGGAATTTGGCGCTGGCGGAATAGGCCGCGCGGAAGGAGCTCTTTTCGGAAAACGCTTCTTGGCTGTCTCGAAACAAATCCGTTCCCCTGCGTCAGATGAGTAAAGAAACATCAGTTGTGAAAAGCCGTTAAAAATCGAAGGCTGCTTTTGCCCGTTTTGTGAAAAACGCTTATTTTCGCATTTTTAGCTATAGAAATAAGAATGGAATCATCTTTTTTTATCAAATCCGGGAAAACAGGACTTGTCTTTTTACTGTGCCTGTGTCTGGCAGCCTGTACTTTCCGGTCACCTTTTTCCGGCAGCCGCAGCTTTTCGGAGGAGCTGCAATCAGCGGAATCGCTCATGTACACCCGTCCGGACAGTGCGTTACGCCTTTTGGAACGCATGCCTTCCCCTTCCGGCAAATGCCAGCATGCCACTTGGGCCTTGCTGCTGACGCAAGCCAGATACCGTTGTTACGTGGAGCAGTCTGATTCTTTGCTGGACATCGCGTCCGGCTATTTTATGGAAGGAGACAATTCGCAGCGGAAGGCATTGACCCTGTATTGCAGGGCGGGGCTGTGTGAGGATATAGAAGAAAGGCAAGGCTATCTTTTAATGGCATGTGCAGAGGTTGATAAGACTACTGACTGTCATTTAGGATATTTATGTTATGCGAAATTAACGAATCTATATGCTTATCGTGGTTTGTATGAGTATGCATTAAGAACCATTGAAAAGGCAAGGTCTTATGCGGAAGAGACAAAGAGACCTGATTTTATAATTTCTTCTTATCTGTACTTAGGAAGGATTTACGGAAGTAAGGGACAAGATGAGCGTTCTTCAAAGCTGCTCTTCAAGGCGGTGGAGTGCTACAAATATGCTAATGAAGGAGCGGAGGCCAGTCAAGACTCATATAGGCTGGCTGTTGGCATGAATGAACTGGCTGCTTTATATTTAAATATGGGCGAATATGAACAAGCTCTGCATTGGATCCAAAAAACAATTAGTTTGTGTAAGGATAAGAAGGAGGATGAAAGACTATTGGAGAAAGCTTTGCTGATACTTGCTAATGTATATAAACAATTGCATCAATATGAGGAGGCTCGCCAATATCTGGAAAAGCTTCTTTCTTCAAACGATATTTATACATTGCGGTCGGCTTATCAAGCTTTGTCCCGTTTGAACGATGAACAGAAGAATTATAAGGAAGCTGTTTTATGCTTGGGCAAACTGTGGATGTGTCAGGATTCCATCCAAGAATTAGAGAAAAAGCGTGCGCTCATAGAAATGCAGGAGAAATATGACAAACAGCAAGTGATAAATGAAAAAGAGCTGTTGAGGTTGGAAAAAGACGCGGTCATTAAAAACCTGATGTGTATTGTGGCGCTATCTGTTTTATTGGCGATTGGTTTGATTTGTATCTATCAGCGTAAACTTTTGAAAAGAGAACGCATTATTCTGTCTAAAGAAAGACAGATCGAGTTCATCAATCAAAAAATGAAAGAGAATGAACAAACCATTGAGCAAAACCGTCGTTATATAGAGGAGCTTGTAGCGGTGATCAAAGAAAGTAAGTGTGGTCAAGAGCAATTGTCAGAACAAGTAAAGCGGCTGCAAGAGCAGAGCAGGCAATTGATGGAAGAAAACTTGCGATTGCAGCAGCAGGATCCGGTGTGTCTGGAAAAGCGTTATGCGGATGAGATAGCCCGTTTGCGTAGTCGGGATAAGTTCTTGTGTGACAGCTTAGTCCAACATATAGACGTATTGAACAGTTTGAAAGAAAATCCGAAACGCTTAACGCCGGCGCAAATGGAGAAAGTGCGTGAACAGGTCGATTGTTTGTATGAGCGGTATACAGAGCGTTTGCGCAGACTGATCCCTTCGTTGACGGAAGGCGATATCCGGCTCTGCGTTTTGATAAAGCTGCATATCCCCAATCAGGATATTGCCACTATCTTGTGCATCTCGCCCGCTTCTGTATCGACACGTAAGTTCCGTTTGAAAGAACGCATTCTTCATGAATGTGATTGGAAGCCTGGCCAGACACTGGACTCTTGGCTGCAGGAATTGTGACGGGCAGTCTTGCGTTTGGTTTCTGATGGCTGCGCGGAAGTGGACGTGGAGGCAGGCGGGATGGTCATTTCATCCCCCTTGCCTTATAGATAATTTCTTTGGCATTGTTGATGTTCTGGAATTTCTCTTCGGCTGCCTTGCGCACGTCCTCTCCCAACGTGGCCACACGGTCGGGGTGGTGCTTCAGAGCCAGACGGCGATAGGCCGCACGCACCTCGTCATTGGTGGCGGAAGGCTCTATCTCCAATACCTTGTAGGCTTCTTCCAAGGAGTCTCCGCCCAGATTGAGCATCGATTCCACTTCCTTCACTTGCAGGCCCATGCAGGCGGCCACTTCCTTCAGCGCCTCTATTTCCGCCGGGCAGATATGGCCGTCGGCTTTGGCGATGTTCACCAGAAAGTCCAGCAGCTGCAGCCGTTCTCCATAAGAAAGATTGGCCGCGATCTGCGCGCCACATTCGTGGATCGTGTTTTTAAATGCCGTGGGGTTCTGCGCTTCCATGCGTTTGCGCTCTTCGAAGAGGTTGAGCAGAATCTGTTCCCCTTCGTTCACGGCCTCCTCACCGAAGTTGGCGCGCAGGAAGCGTCGCACAAACTCCATCTCGCTGTGCATGATTCGTCCGTCGGCCTTGATGATATAAGATGCCATGACCAGCATGGAGAAAAGGAAGCTGTTGCGCTGTCCGTAGTAATAATTGGGGTCGCCTTCTCCTATCTCTTCGTAATATCCGCCGTTTGTTTTCTTGTTGTCCGAGTCGAACAGCGATCCGAGCACAAATCCGGCTAAAGCTCCGAGCGGTCCGCCGGCCATAAAGCCGATGACTCCGCCTATCCATTTACCTGCTCCCATAGTGTGTTGGTGTTTTTGTTTTTTTCAATGATTTCAGCAGGCAAAGATACAGATAAAAGAAGAACGATGAGGAGGTTTAGGGTATATTAACTTGCATTGTTGTGAAACCTGCTTTGCGGACCGTCCCAACTGCTCCTCTCGCAAGGTGTCTTCCTGTTCGCTATTCCTAAGTGGAGCCATCCCCATACTCCCAGTACGATCACCAGCAATGTCTGGACGCCATGGACAATCAGGGCGAAAGTGCTGGCATCGTCATCGTTCACACCATAGAGCATCATCATGGTGATGACTGCAAAATGCCACGGTCCCGCACCGTTGGGGGTAGGGACAATGACAGCAAACGTGCCGCCAACAAACATCACCAGACCCGCCAGAAAACTGAGGTGAGCCGTGAAGGAGAAGCAGAAGAAAGTCAGGTAGAAATGATAGAAATAGCACACCCATATTAATAAGGTGTAAAACAGGAAAAGCGGAAGGCTGCGCACTTGCCGGAGCGATGTGATGCCTTGCCAGATGTTTTGGGCCACTCCTTTCATTCTCTCAAACACGGAAAACAGCTTCAGCAGGTAGTAGATCAGGATAATGACACCCGTCACGGAAAACAGGGTCACATAAAACCAAGGAGATGTGAGCAGGTGGATCAGGGAAGGGATTTTAGTGCCTGTCTCTTGGAAAAATTTCAGGAACACAGGCGTTTGCGTCAGGAAAGTGATGCCCGTAATCAGCAGGATGCAGATCGTGTCGATCAGCCGTTCGGTCACCACGGTGCCTAAGGATTGGGCAAAAGGCACTTTGTCGTAGCGCAACAGCACGCCGCAGCGCGACACTTCGCCCACACGCGGAAGTGCCAGGTTGGCGGCATAGGACAGGAAGATGGCATCCACGCAATTGCTTGTCTTGGGCTTTACGCCGAGAGGCTGAAGCGTCTGTTTCCATCGCCAGCCGCGCAACACATGGCTCATCACGCCAAAGAAAAGGGAGAAAAGCATCCAGCCCCAATCCGTGTCGTGCAGCAACACGTCTTCGGCTTGTGCGAAGTTAAAGTCCTGGTACACCCAGTATAGGATAAACGCGCCTAACAGGATGGGCGAAAGGATGTTCAGTGTACGTTTCAGCAATTTATTCATGCAAGTTTTTCAATTTCTTCATTGTTCATTCTTCATTCTTCATTAAAAAGAACTACCTTTGATGCGCAAAAGTAACGCATTTTGTTGATACATGAGTTTGGTAAAGCCTAAAAAGTTTCTTGGCCAGCATTTCTTGAAGGATTTGAAGGTGGCACAAGACATAGCCGACACGGTGGATGCCTGTCCGGAACTTCCGATATTGGAGGTGGGGCCGGGCATGGGAGTATTGACCCGGTTTTTGCTGTCCAAAGGACGGCCTCTCGAAGTGGTGGAGGTGGACTACGAGTCGGTAGCCTACCTGAGAGAGCATTTCCCGCAACTCGAAGGCCACATTCTGGAAGCAGACTTCCTGCGGATGGACCTGCAGCGCCTGTTTGACGGAAAGCCCTTTGTGCTGACGGGAAACTATCCGTATAACATATCCAGCCAGATCTTTTTCAAGATGCTGGAACACAAGGACCGGATCCCTTGCTGCACGGGCATGATACAGAAGGAGGTGGCGGAACGCATCGCGGCAGGTCCGGGCAGCAAAACCTACGGCATCCTGAGCGTGCTGATACAAGCTTGGTACAGAGTGGAATATCTTTTCACCGTACATGAGCATGTCTTCAATCCGCCCCCGAAGGTGAAGAGCGCGGTCATCCGCATGACAAGAAACGAGACAGGGAAACTGGGCTGTGACGAGAAGCTGTTCAAGCAAGTGGTGAAAACCACTTTCAACCAGCGCCGCAAGACGTTGAGGAACTCCATTAAACCTTTGTTGGGACCGGATGCTTCCGCACTGACCCAGGATGCCTTGTTTGACAAGCGGCCAGAGCAGCTCTCGGTGCAAGCGTTTGTGGACCTGACCAATTGGGTCAGTGGAATTAATGGGCAATGATTGATCCGTTGAACACGAATTGCCAATCGCTCATCACTAACCGATAATCAGAAAAAGTTATGGAAATAGACGAAGAATACATAGATAAGGTAAAAGACCTTATTGAGCAGAAGGATGCGGAGGCCGTGAAGGCTATGCTGGCCGATTTGCATCCGGCCGATATCGCAGAGCTGTGTAACGATCTGGAGCTGGAAGAGGCTCGTTTGGTGTATCGTCTGCTGGACAATGAGACGGCTGCCGACGTGCTGGTGGGGATGGATGAAGACATGCGGAAGGAACTGCTGGATGTGCTCCCTTCGGAAACCATTGCCAAGCGTTTTGTGGATTACATGGATACGGACGATGCCGTAGACCTGATGCGTGATCTGGATGAAGACAAACAGGAGGAGGTGTTGTCGCACATTGAGGACATCGAGCAGGCAGGCGACATCGTGGATCTGTTGAAGTATGATGAAGATACGGCCGGCGGTCTGATGGGCACGGAAATGGTGACCGTCAACGAGAACTGGAGTATGCCCGAGTGCCTGAAGGAAATGCGTATGCAGGCCGAGCAGCTGGACGAGATCTATTATGTCTATGTCATAGACGATGACGAACGCTTGCAGGGAGTGTTTCCGCTGAAGAAGATGATCACTTCGCCTTCTGTCTCAAAGGTGAAACACGTGATGAAAAAGGATCCCATTTCGGTGCATGTGGACACCCCCATCGATGAAGTGGTGCAGACCATTGAGAAATATGACCTTGTGGCAGTGCCCGTCATCGACAGCATCGGGCGGCTGGTTGGCCAGATTACGGTGGACGATGTGATGGACGAAGTGCGCGAACAGTCGGAACGGGATTACCAGCTGGCGTCCGGTCTGTCACAAGATGTGGAGACAAACGACAACGTGATGCGCCAGACAACGGCGCGCCTGCCTTGGCTGCTGATCGGCATGTTAGGCGGCATCGGGAACTCTATGATTTTAGGCAATTTCGACGCGACCTTTGCCGCTCATCCGGAAATGGCTCTTTACATTCCGCTGATCGGCGGCACGGGAGGAAACGTGGGGACACAGTCCTCGGCCATCATCGTGCAAGGTCTGGCAAACAGTTCGCTCGATGCTAAAGACACTTTCAAGCAGATAGCGAAAGAAGCTGTGGTGGCCAGCATCAATGCTACGATCATTTCCTTGCTGGTCTATATATATAATTTCATCCGTTTCGGAGCGACGGCCACGGTCACCTATTCAGTATCCATCAGTCTGTTTGCAGTGGTGATGTTCGCTTCCATCTTCGGAACCCTGGTTCCCATGACCTTAGAGAAGCTGAAAGTGGATCCCGCCATAGCTACCGGACCTTTCATTTCCATCACCAATGACATCATCGGAATGATGCTTTATATGGGTATAACCGTGCTTTTAGCATAAAAAACCAGCATGAATGAAAAAAAGTGAGCAAAAAAGTATGAAGTAATCTTTTTATTTTATTAATTTGTAACTGAATGTAATCTAACGGGGTTTTCCCGTTCCTAAAAAGTAAATACAATGACGGACACTCATGACACTAATCTCCCCGAAAAGCCGGTGGAATTAGAAGAAGAAAAGAAGGCAGCCGAGGTCTCTGTTCCGACAGAAACGGAAACTCCTGCTGAACAGACAGAATCGGAACAGCCGGTAGAAGCTGTTCAAAAACTTACGAAAGAAGAAATTTTGGCAAGGCTCAAAGAGATTGCCGCGGACGTAGAAAGTGTGGCTAAATCTGAGATAGACGGATTGAAACAGGCTTTCTATAAGTTGCACAATGCCGAACAGGAGGCTGCCAAGAGGCAGTTTGTAGAAAATGGAGGTTCGGCCGAGGACTTTGTTCCACAGACCGACGGGGTGGAAGAAGAGTTTAAGCGTGTCATGTCCGTTATCAGAGAGAAGCGAAGCGTGGCCAACGCTGAATTGGAAAAGCAAAAGGAAATGAATCTGCAAATCAAGCTCTCCATCATTGAGGAGCTGAAGGAGCTGGTGGAATCTCCCGAAGATGCCAATAAGTCGTATGCCGAGTTCAAAAAGCTGCAGCAGCAGTGGAACGAAGTCAAACTGGTGCCGCAAGCCAAAGTGAACGAGCTGTGGAAGAACTATCAGCTGTATGTGGAGAAGTTCTATGACTTGCTGAAACTGAACAATGAGTTCAGGGAGTATGACTTCAAGAAAAACCTGGAAATCAAGACGCACCTCTGTGAGGCGGCCGAGCGGCTGGCCGATGAGGCGGATGTGGTCTCCGCTTTCCATCAGCTGCAAAAACTGCACCAGGAGTTCCGCGATACGGGTCCTGTGGCTAAAGACCTGCGCGATGCGATCTGGGCAAGGTTCAAGGCTGCGTCTACTGTGGTGAACCGCCGCCACCAGCAGCATTTCGAGGCTCTGAAGGAAACCGAGCAACACAACTTGGACCAGAAGACGGTGATTTGTGAAATCATTGAATCCATCGATTACAGCGAGCTGACCAATTTTGCCGCATGGGACAACAAGACCAAGGAAGTCATCGCTTTGCAGAACAAATGGAAAACCATCGGCTTCGCGCCGCAGAAGATGAACGTGAAGATTTTCGAGCGGTTCCGCAAGGCATGTGATGAGTTCTTCCAGAAGAAAGGAGAGTTCTTCAAAGCTCTGAAAGAAGCCATGAACGCTAATCTGGAGAAGAAACGGGCGTTGTGTGAAAAGGCTGAAGCCTTGAAAGACAGCACCGACTGGAAAGCTACGGCTGACGAGCTGGCCAAGCTGCAAAAGGAGTGGAAGACCATCGGTCCGGTGGCTAAGAAGTATTCCGACAGTGTGTGGAAACGCTTCATCAGCGCCTGTGATTATTTCTTTGAACAGAAAAACAAAGCCACTTCCTCGCAGCGTTCGCAAGAACTGGAAAACCTGGAAAAGAAACGGGCCATTATTGAAAAGCTGAACGCCATAGACGAACAAGGTGATGCGGACGAGGCTGTACAGCAAGTGCGTGAGCTGATGAAGGAATGGAACAGCATCGGACACGTCCCCTTCAAGGATAAGGACAAGATATACAAGCAGTATCACAGCCGGATTGACAAGCTGTTCGAGTGTTTCAACATCAGCGCTTCCAATCGCAAGCTGAGCAATTTCCGCTCTTCTCTGGGCAATATTCAGGAAGGAAGCCCGCAAGCTGTTTACCGGGAACGGGAGAAGCTGATGCGGACTTACGAGAGCCTGAAAGCCGAGCTGCAGACATACGAGAACAACTTGGGATTCCTGACCACCTCTTCCAAAAAAGGCAACAGCTTGCTGACCGAGCTGAACCGTAAGGTGGAGAAGCTGAAAGCTGACATTGAGCTGGTGAAGGAAAAGATCAGAGTGATAGACGAGAATCTTAAGCCGGGCAATACTGTTGCCGCCGAATAAGTTTTGATGAATGAAAAAGTAAAAAAGGCAAGCCCACGCTTCCGGACACCGGAGCGTGGGCTCTGTTTGTATAGGGGAAAATGGGGACCTGTCTGTTTCCTCTCCCGGTCATTAATGGTGGAACAGCCGTATGCCTGTGAAGGCCATGGCGATTCCATATTTGTCACACGTGGCAATGACATGGTCATCGCGCACCGATCCGCCGGCCTGTGCGATGTATTCCACACCGCTCTTGTGCGCACGTTCGATGTTGTCGCCGAAGGGGAAGAAGGCATCCGATCCTAACGATACTCCTTTCAGTGTGTCGAGCCATGCGCGTTTCTCCTCACGGGTAAGGATTTCAGGCTTTTCGGTGAAGAATTGTTGCCAGATGCCGTCGGCCAGCACGTCCTCATGATCATCGCTGATGTAGACATCGATGGTGTTGTCACGGTCTGCGCGGCGGATTTTCTCTATCCAGGGCAGGCTCAACACTTTCGGATGCTGGCGCAGGTACCAGATGTCAGCCTTGTTGCCGGCCAGGCGTGTGCAGTGGATGCGGCTTTGCTGTCCGGCACCGATGCCGATCGCTTGTCCGTCCTTGACGTAGCACACCGAATTGGACTGTGTGTATTTCAAAGTGATGAGGGCGATCATCAGGTCACGCTTGGCTGCTTCGGGAAGGTCTTTGTTTTGAGTGGGGATGTTGGCAAACAGTTCGGGAGCGTTCAGTTTGATTTCGTTGCGTCCCTGTTCGAAGGTGATGCCAAACACGTCTTTGCGTTCGATGGGGTTCGGCCGGTAGTCAGGGTCGATCCGCAGTACGTTGTAGGTGCCTTTGCGTTTGCTCTTGAGGATTTCCAGCGCTTCATCAGTATATCCGGGAGCGATGATGCCGTCTGACACCTCGCGGTGGATGAAGCGGGCGGTCGGCTCGTCACACACATCGCTCAAGGCTATGAAATCGCCGTAGGAAGACATGCGGTCTGCGCCACGGGCACGGATGTAAGCGTTAGCTATGGGTGAGAGTGGCAGGTCATCAACGAAATAGATGCGTTTCAGCGTATCGTCCAGTTCCAGGCCGATAGCGGCGCCGGCAGGGCTGACGTGTTTGAAGGAAGTTGCGGCAGGCATGCCTGTAGCCTCTTTCAGTTCTTTCACCAATTGCCATCCGTTCAGAGCGTCCAGAAAATTGATGTATCCGGGCCGTCCGTTTAATACGGTGATGGGCAATTCTCCTGTTTGCATGAAAATGCGGGCTGGCTTCTGGTTGGGATTGCAGCCATACTTTAGTTCTAATTCTTTCATTGTTCTTTTATTGTTTTGAATTGCGCGGCACAAATTTACGAAATATTACTGAAAGTCTTAGCCTTTCGCCTGCACATATTGCAAAATGAAAGCTTCAGCTACCGGCAAGAACCGGTCGTGTCCACGGGCGTTCAGGTGGGCGTCATCGTTCACGCCTCCTCCTTGGAAATAGACGCTGCGGAACCGGTCGCTGTTCGCATAGATGCCGCTGCGGCGTGCGCTGTCAAACACGGGAATGCCGTAACTGCCGCATACATCCAGCATGGCGTCGACAACCAGTTCCCGATTGCTGCCTTTGAACCCCTTGCAGGTCCAGGGAGTGAAAAACAGGATCTGCGCGGAGGGGTATTTCTCTATCAGCCCTTCGCACAACTGGCTCAGCCGTTCCCGGAACAGGCCGATGCCGATGCTGTCCATGCGTGTGGCGTCGTTATGGCCGGCAATGACCACCACGTAGTCCAAAGTGTCCTTCATTTCGGCATACCTTTTATAAATGCCTTCCCCCCACCGGACAAGATCGCGTGCGATGCAGGTGCCGTTTTTCCCGTAATTATAGTACTGCATGCCATGTTTCCGGGCAAATTTGTAGTGCCAGGTGTTTTCCGCGCGGTCTACATGGTTTTGCACATAGCTGTCGCCGATCACGCCGATGGATTTGCCTTGCAGGGGATCGGCAGTCGGAATCTGGGCTGCGGCCGGAAGCAGGCTCAGCAGTCCGGCCACGAATAGGGTCAAAAGATGTTTCATGTCTTACAATGTTTTTTTGCAAATATAGATATAATCTGCGGGATTCTATACCGGCAGGATAAAGAAAAGGTTTTTTCGGGAAAAAGTCAGATAAAAAACGTGATTTTCACAGGGCGACTGCATCAAAATGTGACGCAAGTCCGTGGCAAGCTGTTGTCAGAAATTGTCTGTCTGCAAGGGAGCTGGTTGCGTATTTTCATTTCGTTTTTTTGGAGCGGATCATCCGGACGGGCGGAAAAAGCGATTCTGGGAAGGGCTGAAATGCAAAGTGTCAGATTGTCAATCTGTCTCCGGATCCGTGCCGGCATCTGATGAGACGGTTCGGATTTGGATGCGGTGACCTGATTTTTTCCGCGTTTTCTTTTGTTTTTCAGGCAAAGTCCTTATATTTGCGATCGGCATCCGTGTCCAGGATGAGGAGCAAAACGGGATTTCTCCAAACCCGTCAGACAGAGGAGATGTGCAGGGATGTCGGGGGAACTTTTCACTGATAGGCAACCAAAATCCGTTAGACTGACTTATGATCGATTTAATAGCAAGCATTTTCTCTGAAGGTGATTACATAAAGGTTTTCTTCAACCGTTCCAGCAAAAGCGTGGAAGGCCGGATCATCAAGATCTTGCCTTCATCCATTGCCATCAAGACCGCCGAAGGCAAGATCTGTGGCGTAAAGGGGGACGACATCGATTCTTTCGAGGAGGGGACTGTGGCGGCTGAAAGCCCTGAGGCATCCACTCCTTCAGCGGCTTTCACGGCATCTCCTGAGTCTGTGGAAAAGACACCGGATGCGGATCGGGCATCAGCCAAGGAAATCCCGCTTGGGGAGCACGACGGGCACGATGAGTCTCCCGCCCCTGGGAATGAGGCTGTCCCCGACAAGAAAGAGGATCCCAACGATCCGTTGCACGTCTACAAGCCGGGCGATGTGATCCCCCTGGAAGTGTTGCACCATCGCGACCGAAGACTCAAACAGAAGTCCAGGCTCTCGTCCCCGGAGAAGGAGGCGGCGGGGAAGACGGGCACAGAAGGCAATGACCTGAGTGCGTTGCACGAATGGGCCAAAGACCGGCATGAGGCGGACAACCAGAAAGTCGTGCCGGCGTTGGGCGTGATCAAGTTTGTCAAGCCCGAAATGAATTTCGGCTTCATACGGGACGGGAAAACAGGGAAAGACATTTATTTCAGCCTCACCCAGATCGTGGAAGACGGGCTGAACTCGTCCACCTGGCGCCATGCTCCCGTGGTATATACCCTTCAGGAAGAAGGTCAAGGACCGAAGGCATTGACCATACACAGGCCCAAGTCCGTTCAGGATCTCCTCCTGCTGGCGGTAGAACTGGCCAAGAAAGACCAGTACAAACATGCATTCCATCTGGTTGAACAGATCCTTGCTGCATATCCCGACAATCAATCGGCTTCACAGATGAAGGCTGAGCTGGAACGTTCCTATCCTCAATACAATCTGAACTGTAAGGAATATTCCAACGCGTTCAACAAGGCGGACAGATACCATCAGGGGAAAAACTATCCGAAAGCGATCGAGTATTACCTCATTGCCATTAAGAAGAAAGAAAAGCTGGAAAGCTCCATCAAGGCATTGGGCATGCTGTATGTCTTCCTTTATAAGAACAAGAAATCGGAAAATCCGTCCGAGGCGGAAAACTTCAGGACGAAAGCCGTCGAATTGATGGAAAAGCACCGGGATGACTTGTCGGACAACATCTCCACTCTGAACTACTTGGAAAACCTCTACTATTCCGCCAAAGAATTTGATAGCTGCATCAGGGAGTTGGAAAAGTTGGTGAAAAGACAGGAAATTGCCAGAGACAAGGACAAGCACTCCATGTTGCTCTACAAGAAGGCATTGGTTCTGGTGCAGCTCAACAGGTCTCAAGAGGCCATCCAAGCGATTGATGAAGCTTTGTCGGTCGCCCCAGACAATCAGGCCGCCATCAAGCTGAAAGCGCTCATGGAAAAGACACCCGATTCCGAAGGGTTGCTGGCTGAGATTTCCGCCGCCGAATTCGACTCTCTCAATACGGGCATGAGCGAGTTCATTCAGGATACGTTGGACAACTATGACGAATATGCGGGTGTGCCGCCGAAGTTCATCGGAGCCAAAGAGTTTAGTGAGGTCACCCTCAACGAGATCAGGAAGGTGATCGAGACGGCCGGTAGAGCCCGTCCTCGCGAACGTGCCAAATACCTGCTGACGGAAGGCAAGTTGCTGACCATTGTTGAGCCGGACAACACGGGCAGACTCCGCTCCGTCATGGCCAGGTATTGCAATGCCATGTCGCTCAATCATATTTCCGATTACAGCTCTGGTGACATCACGCGCTTTTATTACAACGAATCCTTTTCTTTGGAAGAAAACTACCGGAAGAATGCCACGCAAGTGGCCTTGTATCTCTTGACCCATCGCCTCAATTTCAATGAGCTGATGAACAGGGCCACAACGAGTCCCTCGGTGGACGATGCGTTGAAGGAAGTCCTCTCTGGCGAGTTCAAGCCCAATATTTGGGAAAGCATTCTTTCCATGTTTCTCTACAACCGGGAAATATCCGCACAGATCACTTCCAAGCTCTATTCCAACGAGGCTTTCCGGGCGCAAGCTTTGGAGGCTCTGAAGTATTTTGGACTGACGGATCTTCCGGAACCCATCACGCAAGAAAAGTTCAGGGAAGCGTGGAACCGGGTCAGAGAACTCAGAATACGGGACTACAAGAGGGTGGTGGCCCAAATCAAGGCTATCGGCAGCAGTACGGCGCTGGATGAAATCGTCAACCAATTGATGGGCTTGCGGGAGATGAGGGAGAGGGAGAGTTGGATGGTGCCGCTGGATGGGATCCGGATCAGCAACATCACCAACAACATCGTCCCGGCCATCCAGACCTATGTCAGGTCTGAAGGTTACCGGAACAAGGAGGCGAGCAAGAACAACGCGAACGGACAGGTGCAACAGCTCATAGAGGAAATCAACGACGGCCCCACCAAGCTCTCCTATGAAGCTTTGCTCCCCCTGTTGAAGCGTGTCAACCAGCTCATTGTCATCTCCTTCAACGAAATCATCAAAGCGAGTGCGCCGAAGATCACGATCAAGCTGTTGTCTTCCGAAACCGTGGTGAACAAAGAGAATGAAGTCTCGATCCAAATCGCCATTTCCAACGACAAAGACTCCTCGCCGGTGAAGGAAGTGTCGGTCGACATTGAGAACACTGCCAATGTGTCGATGCTGGAAGGAAGCGAAGTCTCCTACAATGCCATCGATGGTGGGGAAAGTCAGATATTCAAGCTGAAGATCAAGGTCGATGACGAGATCATTCGGCAGAAAGCGGCGTCGCTGAACGTCAGGTGCAGGTATAAGACCGGCAATGAGCAGGCGGAATGTTCCTCGCCGCAGACCTTGCGGCTCTATTCCCCTGAAGACTATTGCCCCATTGGCAACCCTTACGCGCCGTTTGCCGGCGGTGGTCCCGTGGAAGACTCGAATATGTTTTACGGACGTGAGGAATTCATCGCGAACATCACAGACGCGATCATCAATTCCCCCTCCAAACAAGTCATCATCTACGGGCAAAAACGGAGTGGAAAGTCTTCTGTATTGTCCCATTTGAAAAAGAGACTGATGGACACAGGAAAAACATTCTGTATCTCTTTCAGCCTCGGCGACATTAGCGGCAACCTGACAGAGGCTTCCTTCTATCATAAGATTTTAAATACGATACAACAGGAACTGGAGCTTGGACAGGCGCTTGGTGTTTTTGAACAGATACCTTCTTTTGGCTTACCCCCTGCGGATAATTTTAAGGCAGAAGATAAGGAGAACCCTTTGAATACATTCACCAAATACATGGTGAAATTCAAGCTTGCCTGCAGACAGACTCCGGGATGGGAAGACAAAAAACTGGTCGTCATGATTGATGAGTTCACCTATCTGTATACAGAGATAAAGGAAGGCCACATATCCCCGTCCATCATGAAACAATGGAAGGCCGTAACCCAAAACGAACGGGCGCAGTTCTCGGTCGTTCTTGTCGGTCAGGACGTTGTTCCATCCTTCAAGAAAGAAGACTATGCCAGAAATGCGTTCGGCGTGATCCAGGACATCCGCCTTACGTACCTGCAAGAAGCGCCCGCCAGAGCATTGATTGAAGAACCGATATTGGATGAGCATGGAAGAAGCCGCTACATAGACAACGCTGTCACGAAGATCCTTGAATATACGTCCAGAAATCCGTACTACATCCAGATCTTCTGCTCACGGCTTGTGGACTATATGAACCGGAACAAGTCTATCAGTGTGACAGAAGCCGACGTGATAGACGTGGCCAATTCCTTTGTCAGTGGTTCCGAAGCTTTGATCGAAGATAATTTTGACGGTCTGATCAGGGCAGGCGAAAAGAAAGACCAGCAGGAATTTGGAGACGATGAGATCCTGCAAGTCTTGAGGCAAATAGCCTCCAATTCGAGAATCATCGGCTTCTGCAACAGAAACGACATTAGCGCTCTCCCCGACAAGGCGCGGGAAGATGCCATCCTCAAGCAGCTCGTTGACAGGGAAGTCTTAGAGCTGCGAGGTGAGAACAATTATAAGATACAAGTAAGATTATTCCAAGAATGGCTGCTCAATCATTAAACAACCCGTTCGCCGATTACGGCAAGATCGTGTCTGGCGAGAGGTTCGTCGGCCGTCAGGAAGAGATCCGCATGATCAACCAGCGGGTGCTCGGAACGGCCTATGGCAACCTCGCGATCATGGGATTGCCCCGTATCGGCAAATCCAGTCTGGCATGGCACGCCATCATGGACCGTAAGGAGGAACTTCTCGCGGCTCAGACTGTTCCGGTCTTTTTTGCCACGGGCCCTTGTGACGGTTCTGAACGCTTTTTCATGAATATGGTGAATCTTCTGCACGATGAAATGGAAATAGAGCTCGATGGCGGCAATGAAAAGTACCAAAGATTGGCCCCCAAGTTCATCGGCCAGCTGAAGGAAAAGTTTGACATGAATCAGGTGCAGAGCTATTTCAAGCTGGTGAAACGGTGTGGCTACAAGACGATCTTCATCTTTGATGAGTTTGACAGCGTCCAGTCATTTTTCGGCATGGCGGACTTCCAATTTCTCCGGGAACTCTCCTACAATCCCGACACGCACCTGTGCCTTGTGACGTGCTCCCGGAAGGCCATAGAGGACATCGAGGTGATAGATGGGGCCATCTCCAATTTCGCAGGCATTTTCACAGATTTGAGGTTGGGCATGTTTTCGGAAGAGGATGTGGCTTTGTATTGGGAACATTTCTCATCTTTTTGGGAGGTGGACGAGAGGTATAAGCGAGCCGTTGCCTACTTTACCGGCAACCACCCCTGCCTGATGGACATGGTCAACTTCGGCATGTTCAATCAGGACATCACCGACGGTTTGTTCTCAAGGTTCGACAATGTGAAGCTGAAACTGATGGAAACGTTGGACAGCATGGTCAAGACCATAGAGAAAGACCATCTGCTTGACCCTGCCATTCAATTGGTGGTAGGCCCTTACTACAATGCCGGGCAAATGCAGATCGAGAAGCTCCTGAAATACGGCTTCATCAAAAAAGTGACACCAGCATACAAGGAAACGCTCTTTGACGGCATGAAGATCGGGCCTGTCTGGGATACGTATTGCTACATGTGCTTCTCCGATTACAGCACCTTGGACTTCTACCGGAGGTATTACGCCAACGTGCCCTACGTGGCTTTGTGGTCGGAAACCGAAAACCTTCTTCGGGAGACGGTCAAGGAATATCTCAGGCTAAATTTCTTGGAGGATTGGGAAACCGGGCTGGCTAACTTCTTGGAAACAAACCTGCCTAATCCGACTTTCCAGATTGACCGTTGGAGAAACAATCTGGAAATCTTGAGGAGGAACCGCGACAGGATGATCCAAAACTTCCCGATGATGAATGGCTGCCATTTGGCAGACTTCACTTTGACCTCCCAAATCTTCGACTTGTTCATCCGTCCCGGTTGGAGCTGGTTCAATGCCCATATATTCATCAGGGGGAACTACAGCGAATGGAATGGCAAGTTTGACTTCCTGATAAGGCTGAGAAATCCGGTTGCCCACAACAATGTGATAGGTCATATGGAGGAAGAGATGAGAGTGGCGAGAGATTACTGTCAGGAAATAACTGCTTGCATCAGGGAATGGCAAAGGAACAGGGGGAACGGTGAAGGAGGACATGCCTGACCGGCTAAGGGCTATCCATTGGCAGCCGCATAACTTCGGGTCAGTCCGAAAACCCGGTTGCAAACACATGGATGGAAAATGGCGACAAACTGTGGTTGCCTATTGTAACAGCCTTACGCTGAGGGCAGGTGAGTTGACATGGCTGGTTTTAGGAATGCATCCAGCCTGATTAGCCTGTACAATCAAGTTGATTTCTCTGTACAATCAACTTGATTTCACCGCCTGATCAACCTGGTTTTTTTAGTGAGTATGCCTTGAAGGCTTCACGCTTTCACACGGATCCCAATCTGTTGTGATTCTGTTTGTTGAGGTGAAAGGAAGGCTGGTTTCACTCCTTTCACGCTTTCACCTGTGGTTTCCCGTGATTTCACCATAAATGTTTTATATACAAACCGTTGCGGTGAAACATGGCTGAATGGACCACCCTGCCTGACCGATTTCTACACCCTTGCACTGTCGCCTTCGTCAGCCATCGAAGCTGACTCCGTGCATGCATATAGTTGCGTTTGCCATCGCATATAGTTGTCTGGCTCATGCAGACAGACCTGCAAAGACGAAGCCTATGCACCAAGACATCCGAGTGTCTCAATTCGTCACAGACAAAATGGACAGTCAAGATAGGTGATGTTTCACAAATTCTGTCGGACGGAAGGAGGAACGGAGAGTTTTTATTGCGATGTTTCACCTTAAATGATTGTATGGCAGGCTGTTGTTGTGAAAGCAGAAGGGAATCTGTGAAAGATGAAATCAGATGCATGTTTCACCGGAATGTTTTTCTTTTCAGCCTGTTGACTTCCTGGTGAAAGCGTGAAGCCTTCAGGCCGATTCTTTCCATCAAGGATGTGAAAATAGAGGTGAAATGGATGGATGTGTAAAATAAAATCGTCTTTCCTACAGTTCCTGTGAATGACACGCGTGCCGTGCTACCTTCCGCACGCGTGCCGTACTATCTTCCGCACGTGTGCCGTGCTTCTTCCGCACGCATGCCGTGCTTCTTCCGCACGCGTGCCGCTCGTCTTGCAGTATTATCTATTAAAGTATTCAAGGCATTTATAAGGAAGTGTTCAAAATTAGATGATAATTTGGGAGGTGCAGCATTCTTGCTGCGCCCTCGAATGCCACTGATTGGGCAGCCAAAAATTGTGCGGCAGGGATGCCGCACCTCCTATCAATCTCTATTTTCAGTATAAAACGGACAGGCGGAAAATTTGGTTGCGACATATCATTGGATAAATGGCCTATGAAGCAATAATAAAAGGCAAAGTATCCAATAATACTTGGACAAGTAACCTGTAATGCCGGAAAACCCACAAACAGGAATCTTTGTATTCAACAACCAACTCATTTTTCTGATGCCCTACAACTGGGTTCTCGGACTGATCCGATTAATGGGATAAATGGCTGATCCCCTTTTTCAGACTGCCCGATATACCGATATAATGATATAATAAAAAGAGAGGAAAAATCTTATCGACTTTTCCTCTCTTTTGTTGGGCTACCTGGATTCGAACCAGGAATGACAGGACCAGAATCTGTAGTGTTACCATTACACCATAGCCCAA
>CALUOU010000050.1 GCA_944322335.1 uncultured Bacteroides sp. | reverse complement strand
ACCTTGCATCAACACATGCAAAACCTTGCATCAACGCATGCAAAACGGCCAGGCCGTTTAACGTTCGAGTGTTTCGCAAGCGATGGTCGCACCAGTCCTTACAAAAGCGTGCGGATTGAAGGTATGTTTTTAAATGAAAGAGCCCCACACGCGACATCAGTCAAACGCGGCTCAGGCGTGACATCCGTGAAGAGATACGTACATTTCCAGGCGAGAGACAGACGCATCCCACAAACAGCCCAAACGCCACTTGGCAAAAGCTTAAAAATGCTGTACCTTAGCGGCGATTTTCAGACGCAGATGATGCAATTCAACTTTCTACGATCTACTATAAACTAACTTTACGCAAAATGAAAAGAAGAGTATTTGTCACAGGCGGTGCGCAAGGCATCGGACAAAGCATTGTAAAGGCATTCTGCAAGGCCGGTGACTTTGTAGCCTTTTGCGACATTGATTTATCGCATGGGAAAAAAGTTTCAGAAGAAACGGGAGCCGTGTTTTACCATACAGACGTGGTTGAGACCGCACAGCTGGAAGACTGTCTGCAAACGACCGTTGACCAGAAAGGGGATATTGACATTATAGTCAACAATGTAGGAATAAATGTCTTTAAGCCTATCACGGAAATTTCTGTGGAAGAATTCGACCGGATCATACAGACCAACCTGCGCTCGGCATTCATCACTTCCCGCTTCTTGGCCAAACACAGGCAGCAAAACGGGAACACGGCCTACGGGCGGATTGTCAATCTCTGCTCTACACGTTATCTGATGAGCGAAGCGGGAACGGAAGGCTATAGTGCCTCTAAAGGCGGAATTTATTCCCTGACACACGCCCTTGCCATCTCCCTTGCACCCTTCCACATCACAGTGAACGCCGTCGCTCCAGGATGGATCCATGTAAACCAAAAGGAAATCTTACGTCCTATCGACCATGGGTTTCACCCAAGCGGAAGGGTTGGGACACCCGAAGACATCGCCCGAACCATTCTGTTCCTCTGTGACAGACAGAACGATTTCATCAACGGACAGACGTTAACCGTTGACGGCGGCGTGACTCGCAAAATGATTTATCCGGAATAAAAAATCTCCAATGGAAAAGAGGCGCGAATCACACGGAGTCCAGAATTGAGCACTCGTGTTCTGTGAACTCCATGTAATCCGCGCCTCACTTATCCTAAAGCCCTGCAGCTTTAGAAATGACCTCACCTATAGAATCATTTCTTTTTCCAAAGATTGGTCATGTCCTCCAAAGTCTTACCTTTCGTTTCGGGCACTAGACGCCATACGAACAAAGCGGCAAGGACACATATCACGCCATAGAGACCGTAAGTGAACCAATGGCCGAAATTCGGGTCTCCACTCGTCTGCATGTTGAACATCGGCACAAACGAAGCGCTCACAATCCAGTTGAAAATCCATTGGAAAGCTACAGCTATGGCTACAGCCGCGCCACGAATGGTATTGGGGAAAATCTCGGAAATCAGCACCCAGCAGATCGGCCCCCATGACATCATGAACGATGCGCTGTAAACCATGATGCTAAGCATGGTCACCAGTTCCAAACCGGCATGGCCAAACGTAAGCGCTACGCCAAAAGCGCCAACTGCCATGCCCGTAGACCCTGTGATAAGCAGGGGCTTGCGTCCCCATTTCTCCACAGTAAAGATAGCAATCAATGTGAAAAGGATATTGACTATACCCATGATGATGGTTTGCATCATCGGATTCTCCATGCCCATGTCGCCAAAAATGCGAGGGGCATAATAGAGCACAGCGTTGATGCCCACAGCCTGCTGGAAGACACTCAGCATAATACCCACAAAGATGACCAGCACACCGTATGTAAACACCTTCTCAGTCTTTTCGGTAATGGTATTCTTGATTTCGTTCAGAATGTTGGCGCCTTCGGACTTACCGTTGATCTTGGAAAGCACGGCAAGGGCTTTGTCATATTGGCCTGCCATGACAAGATAACGCGGAGTCTCGGGCACGAAGCAGATCAGCAGGGCGAACAATCCGGCAGGAACGGCCTCACTGCCGAACATGTAACGCCATCCGGTGGAAATGGTCCAGGGGTCGCTGCCAGGAGCAACGGCGTTGACACCCTGACCGATGGATTCGATAACCGGATTGGTGTGGTCGCCAAGTATAAGAAAATTCACCATATAAACCACCAGCTGACCGAAAATGATTGCAAACTGGTTCCATGACACAAGGGTGCCACGGATATTGGAGGGCGCCACTTCGGCGATGTACATAGGACAAATGGCAGATGCCAGCCCCACACCTACTCCGCCGATAATCCGATAGACATTGAAAGCGATGAGCAAGGGATAGTTGGCCACACCATGTTCAAAAAACAAAAACTCAGGCTCCATTGACCCCAAAGCCGAGATGAAAAACATGATACCGGCAAAGATAAGGGACTTCTTGCGCCCCCAGTTGGAAGCCAGATAGCCAGAGATGGCACTGCCGATGATACAGCCGATCAGCGCACTGGCACACGTGAAGCCATGCCATGCATCGGTATACACAAAATCTTCCGCGCCTATGAAGAAGGCTTGCAAGCCTTTTTCCGCGCCAGAAATCACTGCCGTATCATATCCGAAGAGCAAGCCTCCCAATACGGCCACAAGCACAATGGTAAAAAGATATGTTTTACTTCCTTTATCGGAGTTATTCATGATATATTCTTTCTTTTTTCAATCAACGTTTTCAATTGGCAACCGGCAACCGGCATCATAACAAGAACACCAGTCATGATCCGAACCGCCGCAAGTCCGAAAAAAACAATTCGCGTCAGCCAATGCTTCCCTATCTCCTTGCCAGTTGAAAAAAAGAATGGGAAGAAGGACGTTTTCACTTCCTATCCCCCCATTCTTCGTCTCTTACAGATTAGTCAAAAAAAGATGTCCTTTTCCGATTAGCAATACATAGCCACGAGTGTCTCATACAGCTCTTGCTTGCCGCTGGTCTGCTTGGGTTCGCCCACTGTCTTAGCGTATGCGACAACATCTTCCAGCGTCAGTTTGCCTTCTTCAAACTCCTTACCCTTGCCGCTGTCGAAAGAAGCGTAACGGTCAGCCAGCATCTTCTTGTACGGAGACTCTTCGAGCAGCTTAGCAGCGCTTTCCAAAGCACGAGCCATTACGTCCATGCCGGAGATGTGTGCGATGAAGATGTCTTCCAGATCAGTGGAGTTACGACGAGGTTTGGCATCGAAGTTCGTACCGCCATTGCCGAGACCGCCGTTGCGGATAATCTGCATCATGGCCTGAGTCAGCTCATAGTTGTCAATGGGGAACTGGTCTGTATCCCAACCATTCTGATAGTCACCACGGTTGGCATCGATGGAGCCGAGCATATCGTTGTCAACAGCCACGCAGAGTTCATGTTCAAAGGTATGGCCTGCCAGTGTGGCGTGGTTAACCTCGATGTTCACCTTGAAGTCCTTGTCCAGATTGTGTGCTCTCAGGAAACCTGCAACGGTCTCAACATCTACATCGTATTGATGCTTTGTCGGTTCCATGGGTTTCGGCTCGATCAGGAAAGTGCCGGTGAAGCCCTTTGCACGTGCATAGTCACGGGCAATGGTCAGCATCTGTGCCAAGTGCTCTTTCTCACGCTTCTGGTCGGTGTTCAGCAGAGACATGTAACCTTCACGGCCGCCCCAGAACACATAGTTCGTGCCGCCCAGTTCGATGGTAGCATCGATAGCGTTCTTGATCTGAACAGCAGCACGAGCCACAACGTCGAAATCGGGATTTGTGGCAGCGCCATTCATGTAGCGGGCATGACCGAACACGTTAGCCGTGCCCCAAAGGTTCTTGATGCCGGTCTCTTCCTGTTTTTTCTTCAGGTAGGCTACGATTTCCTTCATGTTGGCCTCATATTCTTCAATCGTGTCAGCCTCATCGCAAAGGTCTATATCGTGGAAGCAGTAGTACTCGATGCCCAGTTTCTGCATGATCTCGAAGCCTGCATCAGCCTTGTCCTTAGCAGCCTGCACCTTGTCAGGATTTCCCTTCCACGGGAATGTCTTCGTGCCGCCACCGAATTGGTCGCCGCCTTCAGCGCAGAGTGTGTGCCACCAAGCCATGGAGAATTTCAGCCAGTCTTTCATCTTCTTGCCCATGATCACCTTTTCAGGGTCATAGTAGTGGAAAGCCATCGGGTTCTTGCTCTCTTTTCCTTCAAATTTGATCTTGCCGATCTCAGGGAAATACTCTTTTGTTGCCATAATCTTAATGTTTTTTTATGTGCCGCATTTTACAACGACGGCACGGGTTAGTTAATTTTTATGTTTAGTTGACTAGCCAACACGCTAACAACGAGCCGGCAAGTCTATCGCAGTCATTTTACTCTTGACAAGAGAACGGGGTATTTAATCAGCCATCGATTTCTCCAGGCGGTGTTTCCAGCGCGCATACGCATCGAGGTATTCCTGATGCTTGGATTGGTTAGGCTCGATCACATCCAGCTTCTCCAATGTGGCGAAAGCTTCGTTGTTGTCCTTATAGATACCTGCGCCGATGCCTGCACCCTTAGCAGAGCCTACGGAGCCATCGGTGTCGTAAAGTTCGATGGTCGCGCCCGTCACTCCGGCCAATGTATCGCGGAAGATGGGGCTTAAGAACATATTGGCATGACCTGCATGAATCTTTTGAACAGGAATACCCATGCTTTCCATGATGTCAATGCCGTACTTGAACGAGAACACGATGCCTTCTTGAGCGGCGCGCACAATGTGCTGTTTGCCATGGAGATTGAAGTTCAAGCCTCGGATCGAGCAGTTGATTTCCTTGTTTTCCAACATGCGTTCGGCACCGTTTCCAAAAGGAAGCACACTTACGCCTGCGCTGCCGATGGGAGCCTGCGCGGCCAGCACGTTCATTTCGTTATAGGAGATGCCGGCAGGAGCGATGTTGCGCTTGATCCAAGAGTTCAGGATGCCTGTGCCGTTGATGCAAAGCAAAACGCCCAAACGGGTTTGATCTGAAGTGTGGTTGACATGGGCGAAAGTGTTGACACGGCTCTTCGGATCGTAGTTGACGGCTCCGTTTACGCCGTATACCACACCGCTTGTGCCTGCCGTGGAAGCGATTTCGCCCGGATTGAACACGTTGAGCGAAAGGGCATTGTTCGGCTGGTCACCTGCACGGTAGGTGATGGGAGTGCCTTCCTTCAAGCCCAGCTCCGCAGCGGCTGAAGCCGTCACTCTGCCCTGCTCGGCAAAAGTAGGTTTGATGTCGGCAATCAAAGAGGAGTCGAAGCCGTAGTAGTTCATCAGGAAATCGGCCACTTTGTTTTCCTTGAAGTCCCAGAACATGCCTTCGGACAAACCGGAAACAGTGGTACAGATCTCCCCGCTCAAACGCATGGCTATATAGTCTCCCGGAAGCATGATCTTATAAATCTTCTCATATACTTCCGGCTCGTTTTCCTTCACCCATGCCAGCTTGGAGGCCGTAAAGTTGCCCGGAGAGTTCAGAAGATGGGAAAGGCAATGTTCCTCACCCAGATCCTTGAGCGCTTTTTCGCCATAGGACACCGCACGCGAGTCACACCAGATAATGGCGGGACGCAGCACCTGCTGATGTTTGTCCACACACACAAGACCGTGCATCTGATAAGAGATACCGATGGCACTCACCTCGCCACCGTTCACACCAGACTCTGTCAAGATGGCCTGTGTGGCCAGTTTCAGATTTTCCCACCAGCTTTCCGGATTTTGTTCCGCCCAGCCTTGTTTCACCGCAATGATCGGAGCTTCTGTCTTCGGGAAAAAGGCCGAAGCCACACACTTGCCACTTTCTGCATTTACCAAACTCGCTTTTACGGACGAGCTACCAATGTCATAACCTAATAGATACATATGTCTTATATTTTAAGTTTGTTCTATTATAATGGCCGGTGACCGGCTTATTGCCTAACCGCCAACCGCCTCCACCAACCATTATTCTCACCGTTAATTATTATACCATTCATCATCACCTCTCATCAAGAATTTATCATCATCTTCTTACTTTATTATAAATCTTCTTGTCAAACCGGTAATACCGTGCGGCCCTGTGAGCCACTCCCTGCTGCTTTTCCTCCAGAGGGACCACGTATTCCATCATGGCCACCTTCTTGTGGAAATTGCGCACATCGATCTGCTTTCCGTAAACCAGCTCATAGAGCGTGCGCAGCTGGGAAGCCGTGAACTTGCGCGGCAAAAGGTCGAACAGATAAGAAGGATTGGTATCTACATACTGACGAATGGACTTCATGGCCTCCTTTATAATAAGATTGTGGTCAAAAGCCAGCTCCTTTACATCTCCCAATGCCACCCAGCAGGCATGATAGTCGTCCACACTCCTGCTCAACGTCCGGTCGATTTTCACCAAAGAAAGATAAGCGACCGTGACAATCCGCTCCACCTTCGACTTCATGGCACGCTCAAGCCAACGCACATCCTTCGGATCCTTAGTACGGTCTTTCGACCCAAAGGCTTTGAATTGTATCAAATTCACATTCTTCAGTCCCGTCAGCTCATTCAGCACCCGCTTTGCCGCCTCGTCAAGGTCTTCGTCCATATAGATCAAGCTTCCGGGAAGTTTCATGTCATGCAGGATCTCACCCTCCACCTCGTTGGCCCGTTTGACCAACAGGACCTTCAGTTGCTCTCCATCAAAACCAACCACCACGCAGTCTACCGAAATGTGGTTATTGGCCAATGGGATTGTTTGTTGTTCTGTATTTACCATCTTCATTTCTTAAAACCGCTGCAAATATACAGATGTTTCCTGAAAAGAAAAGCAAAAAAAACATGTTATAAAACACTATTTTCCAAACCCATACATATCATACATTGTACAATATCATAGTTATGGGTTATCATACAAAGTACAATATGTATGAATGGTAAAGAAGACGCATAAGGAGGAAATATGCCAAACAGGACAAACATAGCTATTAATGAACAGTTTACCACCTTACACATGCCCGGTAAAAGACAAGCCTTATTGTATCTTTTCACGTCTTTTTTTCATCTTCCATACAAAAAAGATACATTTATAAGACGATTCAAACAAAAAAAAACCTAACTTTGCGGCACGTTACTGGCAGTTCAAAACTTAACACCTATTATATATAAAAGCATTATGAAAGCATTTGTATTTCCCGGACAAGGCGCCCAATTCGTAGGGATGGGCAAGGACTTGTATGAAAACTCGGCTCTGGCCAAGGAATTGTTTGAAAAGGCTAATGACATCCTGGGGTACCGCATTACGGACATCATGTTCAACGGCACCGACGAGGATCTGCGTCAGACAAAAGTGACCCAGCCGGCCGTATTCCTCCACTCCGTCATTTCCGCCCTCTGCATGGGCGAAGCGTTCAAGCCTGAAATGACCGCCGGACACTCCTTGGGCGAATTCTCAGCCCTGGTGGCTGCCGGCGCACTGACTTTCGAGGATGGCCTGAAGCTGGTGTATGCCCGCGCCATGGCCATGCAAAAGGCATGCGAGGCTCAGCCCTCCACCATGGCAGCCATCATTGCCCTGCCCGACGAGACTGTGGAAACCATCTGTGCGGAAATCAGCGCGGAAGGCGAAGTCTGCGTGGCCGCCAACTACAACTGCCCCGGACAGATCGTCATCTCAGGCTCCATCGAGGGCATCAACAAGGCTTGCGAGAAGATGAAAGCTGCCGGCGCGAAGCGTGCCTTGCCCCTGAAAGTGGGAGGCGCGTTCCACTCCCCGCTCATGGAACCTGCCAGAGCCGAACTGGAAGCCGCCATTCATGCCACAGAGGTGCATGCGCCGAAATGCCCCGTCTATCAAAATGTAGACGCCCTGCCCCACACTGACCCTGCCGAAATCAAGAAGAACCTCATCGCCCAGCTGACGGCCTCCGTGCGCTGGACACAGACCGTCAAGAACATGATTGCCGACGGCGCGACAGAGTTCACCGAATGCGGTCCGGGAGCGGTGCTCCAAGGCCTCATCAAGAAGATTGACAAGACCGCCAACGCACACGGCATCGCCTGACACATCGGCAAAAAACACACACGTATGCCCCGACATGCCTTCCCGCACGCCGGGGCTTTTCTTTCTCCTAAAAAAGCGCAAAACGCATCACCTTCTCACAAATTTATCCTATCTTTGCAAACGCAAAAAAGACAAAGGGGTGCCCCAACAGAACGGGCTGAGATCATACCCTCGAACCTGATGCAGGTAATACTGCCGTAGGAATTGGATATCGCTCTTCTCTACACACGCTCATCTGCGGAGCCCCTCCCCGTTTTTTTTCACACAGGACAGTCTGGAATTTACAACACATAAACCATTGGAAAAAATGAAACTATCTGTCAACAACCGAGACATGGAGGTCCAAGCGGCCACCTTGCTGCAACTGAGCGAAGAGCTGGAGCTGCCCCGACAGGGGGTGGCCGTTGCTGTAAACAACAAAATGGTGCCCCGCACCGAGTGGGAACAATATGCCCTGGCAGAGGGCATGTCCGTAGTGATCATCAAAGCTGCCTGCGGAGGATAAGAGACATGATACCTGTACAATTCATCACACACTACACCGAACGGCACTCCTACCTGGACTCCGCCCGCATGGCGCTCGAAGGAGGGTGCCGGTGGATCCAGCTGCGCATGAAAGAAAGCCCGACGGCGGAAGTGGAAGCCGTGGCGCGTAAGGTGCAGAGGCTCTGCAAGGAACACGAGGCCATCTTCATCATCGACGACTATGTGGACCTGGCCAAGAAGCTGGAAGCCGACGGCGTACACTTAGGCAAAAACGACATGCCCGTGGCGGAAGCGCGGCGCACATTGGGCGAGGGCTTTCTGATCGGAGGGACGGCCAATACCTTTGAGGACATACAGGCACACTGCCGCAACGGAGCGGACTACATCGGGTGCGGGCCTTTCCGCCACACCACAACCAAAAAGAACCTCAGCCCCATCCTGGGACTGGAAGGCTATGCCGGCATCATCCGCCGGATGGAGGAAGAGGGCATCAGCCTGCCCGTCGTAGCCATCGGCGGCATCACGGCCGAGGACATCCCCGCCATCATGCGGACGGGCGTGGACGGCATCGCCCTGTCAGGAACCGTCCTCCGTGCGGAGAACCCCGCCGAGGAAATGAGACGGATCATCAACATCGAAATACACTAAAAAAACAGACATAAAACATTATGGAAAAACTGATCATCGCGGGACGTGAGTTCAACTCGCGCCTTTTCTTAGGAACAGGAAAATTCAGCTCCAACGAACTGATGGAGCAAGCCATCAAGGCATCGGGCACGGAAATGGTGACCGTGGCCATGAAACGTATCGAACTTGAAAACAAAGAGGATGACATGCTGAAACACATCACGCATCCGGACATCCAGCTCCTGCCCAACACCAGCGGAGTGCGCGATGCGGAGGAAGCCGTGTTCGCCGCACAGATGGCGAGGGAAGCGTTCGGAACCAACTGGCTGAAACTGGAGATCCACCCAGACCCGCGCTACCTCCTGCCCGACTCCACCGAAACGCTGAAGGCCACCGAACAGCTGGTAAAGCTGGGCTTCGTGGTGCTGCCCTATTGCCAGGCAGACCCCACCCTCTGCAAACGACTCGAAGAAGCGGGCGCCGCCACCGTGATGCCACTGGGAGCCCCCATCGGCACGAACAAGGGACTTCAGACCCGTGACTTCCTGCGCATCATCATCGAGCAGGCCAATGTGCCCGTCGTGGTGGACGCCGGCATCGGCGCCCCAAGCCATGCCGCCGAAGCCATGGAGCTGGGCGCATCGGCCTGCCTGGTCAACACGGCCATCGCCGTGGCAGGGAACCCCGTAGAGATGGCCAAAGCCTTCCGCATGGCCGTAGAGGCAGGACGCATGGCCTACGAGGCAGGACTCGGCCTTCAGGCCGACAACTTCGAGGCAGAAGCCAGCTCGCCGTTGACGAGCTTCCTGAACGAATAAGGACTGACAGAAAAGAGAGTTAACAAGAAAAGACAAGATATGAACCAACGAATCAAATTTTCCCGCTCCGAGAAAGTCTACATGCCGGGACAGATATACCCCGACCTGCGCGTGGCCATGCGCCGGGTGGAACAAGTGCCAAGCACCCGTTTCGTGAACGACGAGAAAGTCATCACCCCCAACCCCTCTGTCTACATCTACGACACGAGCGGCCCCTTCAGCGACCCTCATGTGGAAATCGACCTGAAGAAAGGGCTCCCCCGCCTGCGCGAACCGTGGATAGTGAGACGGGGCGACGTGGAGCAGCTCCCCGAAGTGTCGTCGGAATACGGACGCATGCGCCGCGACGACGCCAGCCTCGACCACCTGCGCTTCGAGCACATCAGCCTGCCCTACCGCGCCAAGCAGGGACGTTGCTGCACGCAGATGTACTACGCCAAGCAGGGCATCGTCACGCCGGAAATGGAGTATGTGGCCATCCGCGAAAACATGAATTGCCGCGAGCTGGGCATCGACACCTACATCACCCCTGAATTTGTGCGCCAAGAGATAGCCGCCGGACGGGCCGTGCTCCCCGCCAACATCAACCACCCTGAGGCGGAGCCGATGATCATCGGACGCAGCTTCCTGGTGAAGATCAACACCAACATCGGAAACTCAGCCACAACCTCCGGCATCGACGAGGAAGTGGAGAAAGCCTTGTGGAGCTGCAAGTGGGGAGGCGACACGCTGATGGACCTTTCCACAGGCGCCAACATCCACGAAACGCGCGAATGGATCATCCGCAACTGCCCCGTGCCCGTAGGCACCGTGCCCATCTATCAGGCTCTGGAGAAGGTGAACGGAGTGGCGCGCGACCTGACGTGGGAAATCTACCGCGACACCCTGATCGAACAATGCGAGCAGGGAGTGGACTACTTCACCATCCATGCGGGCATCCGCCGCCACAATGTACACCTGGCCGACAGACGCCTGTGCGGCATCGTGAGCCGGGGAGGAAGCATCATGAGCAAGTGGTGCATCGACCACGACCGCGAATCCTTCCTCTATGAGCACTTTGACGACATCTGCGACATCCTGGCCCAATATGACGTGGCCATTTCCCTGGGCGACGGACTCCGGCCCGGATGCATTCAGGACGCCAACGACGAAGCCCAGTTTGCCGAACTGGACACCATGGGCGAGCTGGTGCTCCGCGCATGGGACAAGAACGTGCAGGCGTTCATCGAAGGCCCCGGACACGTGCCCATGCACAAGATACGCGAGAACATGGAACGTCAGGTGGAGAAATGCCACGACGCGCCTTTCTACACCCTCGGCCCCATCGTGACCGACATCGCGCCGGGCTATGACCACATCACCTCGGCCATCGGAGCGGCACAGATAGGGTGGATGGGCACGGCCATGCTCTGCTACGTCACCCCCAAGGAGCACCTCGCCCTGCCCGACAAGGAGGATGTGCGCACAGGAGTCATCTCCTATAAGATCGCCGCCCATGCAGCCGACCTCGCCAAGGGACATCCGGGAGCACAGGTGCGCGACAACGCGCTCTCGAAGGCCCGCTACGAATTCCGCTGGAAAGACCAGTTCGACCTCTCGCTCGACCCCGAACGGGCACAAGCCTATTTCCGCGCCGGACACCACATCGACGGAGAGTATTGCACCATGTGCGGACCCAATTTCTGCGCCATGCGCATCAGCCGGGGCATCAAGAAAGAGGAGGATCCGGCAGGGTAAACGGCGGACGGGCATTTTCGGCACCCGAAAACGGATATTCTCGACACCCGAAAACGGGTATTCACGGCACCCGAAAACGGGCGTTTTCAGCCTTAGCGAATGCAGACGGCTATCCGCGACACCCTCAGATAGCTATCCTGAACACCTCAGGATAGCCGTCCTGAACACTTCAGGATAGCTATCCTGAACACCTCAGGATAGCCGTCCTGAACACCTCAGGATAGCTATCCTGAACACTTCAGGATAGCCGTCCTGAACACCTCAGGATAGCCGTCCGGCATCATTCATATACACCTTATTATACATATATAGAATATACGACTTTTAAAAAACGACAGCATGTTTAGCGAAGAACTTTTAAAGATCGATTGGGACGAGACCACCGCCCGCATCCAGGCAAAGACCGATGCCGACGTGCGGCGCGCCCTCTCGAAGGAACATTGCGATGTGGACGACTTCATGGCCCTTATCTCGCCGGCCGCCGCCCCCTATCTGGAAACCATGGCAAGGCTCAGCAAGAAATACACCGAGGAACGTTTCGGCAAGGTCATCTCGATGTTCGTACCCCTGTACATCACGAACTCCTGCACCAACTCTTGCGTCTACTGCGGATTTCACGCCTCCAACCCCATGAAACGCACCATCCTGACCGAAGAGGAGATCGTGAACGAATACAAGGCCATCAAGAAGCTGGCTCCCTTTGAGAACCTCCTCCTGGTCACCGGGGAGAATCCCGCCAAGGCCGGCGTGCCCTACATCGCCCGCGCCCTCGACCTGGCCAAGCCTTATTTCTCCAACCTGAAGATAGAGGTCATGCCCCTCAAGGCAGAGGAATATGCCGAGCTGAAGGAGCACGGCATGAACGGAGTCATCTGCTTCCAGGAGACTTACAACCGCGCACACTACAACATCTACCATCCGCGCGGCATGAAAGCCAACTTTGAATGGCGCGTGAACGGCTTCGACCGCATGGGGCAGGCCGGCGTACACAGCATTGGCATGGGCGTGCTCATCGGCCTGGAAAAAGAATGGCGCACGGACATCACCATGATGGCCTATCACCTGCGCTACCTGCAAAAGCACTACTGGAAAACCAAATACAGCGTCAATTTCCCCCGCATGCGCCCCTCGGAGAACGGCGGCTTCCAGCCCAATGTGGTCATGAGCGACCGCGAGCTGGCACAGACCACCTTCGCCATGCGCATTTTCGACCACGATGTGGACATCTCCTACTCCACCCGCGAGCCGGCCGCCATCCGCGACCACATGGCCCGGCTGGGCGTGACCACCATGAGCGCGGAGAGCAAGACTGAGCCGGGCGGCTATTATTCCTACCCGCAGACGCTGGAGCAATTCCACGTGAGCGACGAGCGGAAAGCCAGCGAAGTGGACGCCGCCCTGCGCCGCATGGGGCGTGAGCCGGTGTGGAAAGACTGGGACGCTTCGTTTGACCTGTTCAAAACAGACCCGCATGTCAGCCCGGCCGTCTGAACCGGATGCCCGCTACGCCCGGCAAATCGCCCTCCCGGAGATCGGCGAAGCCGGACAAGCCCGCCTGCGTCAAGCCAGGGTGCTGATCGTAGGCGTGGGCGGGCTTGGCTCTCCCGTCAGCCTATACCTGGCCGGCGCGGGCGTGGGACACTTGGGGCTGATGGATGCCGATGTGGTCAGCGTGAGCAATCTCCAGCGCCAGATCCTATACACCGAAGCCGAGGTGGGGCGGCTGAAGGTGGACTGCGCCGCCCGCCGCCTGCATGCCTTGAATGCCGACGCGCATATCGAGACCTACCCCTTCCGTCTGGACCGGGAGAATGCCGCCGGCCTCATAGCCCGCTATGACATGGTGGCAGACGGCTGCGACAACTTCGCCACACGCTATGTGCTGAGCGACGTGTGCGCCGCCCTGCATATACCTTATATATATGGCGCCATTCAGGGGTTTGAAGGGCAAGTGTCCGTGTTCTGCCATGGCTCCCGCCCCAAAACCTACCGCGACCTCTATCCCGACGAAGCGGCCATGAGCCGCATCGCCGCAGATCCGTCCGTCATCGGTGTCACTCCGGGCATCGTAGGCTGCGCCATAGCCAACGAAGCGCTGAAACTCCTCACCGGCTACGGACATCCGCTGTCCGGCAAGCTCTGGACCATCGACCTGCGGACCATGGAAACTTATACGTTAGACATTTAAGAAAAGAACTATGAGACTCCTCATCATCACCCGCCCGGACTATTTTTCCGGTGAGGCAGAAGCCATCACCGCCCTGTTTCAGGCCGGGCTTGAAACCCTTCACCTGCGCAAGCCGGGGACATCGGCCTCTGCCCTCCGCAGCCTGCTTGACCGCATCCCGGCAGCCTTCCGGCAGCGCATCGTCACCCATGAATGCTTCGAGCTGGCCAAGCCATATGGCCTGAAAGGCATCCACCTCAACGGACGCAACCCTGAGCCGCCCGCCGGATTCGAGGGACACATCAGCTGCTCCTGCCACACCCTGGAGGAAGTGAAAAGCCGGAAAGCGGATTGCGGCTACGTCTTCCTCAGTCCCATCTATGACAGCATCTCCAAAGCCGGATACGCCTCCGCCTTCTCTACCGAGACCTTACGCCAGGCCCGGCAGGCAGGCATCATCGACGATCGGGTCATCGCCTTGGGCGGCATCAACGAAAGCCGTCTGGCGGAAGTCAGGGAGTTGGGATTTGGCGGCGCCGTGGTGTTGGGCGATGTGTGGGGCCATCTGGCCTCCGGCCTCGTCCCCCACTTCCTGCGGCTGAAGCGAAAGACCGCCCCGCCCGTGGTGCTCGCCATCGCCGGCTCCGACCCTTCCGGCGGGGCAGGCATCCAGGCGGACATCAAGACCATCTCGGCGCTGGGAGGATATGCGGCATCGGCCGTCACGGCCCTCACCGTGCAGAACACCCTGGGCGTGCAAGGCGTTTATCCGACCCCGCCTCAGGTGGTGGGCGAACAGGTAAAGGCCGTACTCGACGACCTCCCCGTGTGCGCCGTCAAGATAGGCATGGTGCCGGACGCAGAAACCGCTGAAAGCATAGCCGGATGCCTCCGGCAACGCCCCTGCCCGAATGTGGTGTACGATCCCGTCATGGTATCGACCAGCGGCCGCAGCCTGATGAGCGGGACGGACATGCAAGCCTCCTGCCGCCTGCTGTTCCCCCTCTGCTCCGTGGTCACCCCCAACCTGCACGAAACAGCCCGCCTCACCGGCCGTCCCCTCTCCACCCCCGGCGAGATGGAGCATGCAGCCCGCACCCTGAGCGAACGCTACGGCACCTCCTTCCTGGTAAAAGGCGGCCACCTGGAAGGAGACCAGATGTGTGACGTGCTATACAATAAGGGGACCCTCACCCGCTTTGCCCAAGCCAGGGTGGACAGCCCCAACCTGCACGGCACGGGCTGCACCCTCTCATCGGCCGTCGCCACAGAGCTGGCCTCCGGTCTCCCGATGGAAGAAGCTGTAGATTTGGCCAAATCTTACGTCACCCAAGCCATCCAGGCGGGCAAAAACCAGCGTTTAGGACAAGGCAACGGGCCTTTGTGGCATTTTTTTCAGCAACATACCTATTAATATTGAATTTAAACTATTATTTTTGCAGCAATTTCAACACAAATAGGTATTATCATGGAAAAAGCAAAAGTGTATTTTTCAGATCTGCGCGCCACTCCCTCCTCCAACCTGCTGGACAAAATGGAGCGGCTGCTGAAACGGGCGGGCATCACACAGCTCCCGTTCAAAGACAGTTTCACAGCCATCAAGATCCATTTCGGCGAGCCAGGCAACCTGGCCTATATCCGCCCCAACTATGCCGCACGCATGGCAAACTTATTGAGAAGCCTGGGCGCAAAACCTTTCCTGACAGACTGCAATACGCTTTACTCCGGACGCCGGTCGAATGCCGTCGACCACCTGCAAAGCGCCATGGAAAACGGATTCAATCCCATATCTGCACAATGCCAAGTCATCATAGCCGACGGACTGAAGGGCACGGACTACAAGGAAATCCCCATCGACGGCGAATACTGCAAGACACCCAAAATCGGCACAGCCATTGCCGACGCCGACATCATCATCAGCATGAACCACTTCAAGGGACATGAACAAGCCGGATTCGGCGGCGCCCTGAAAAATCTGGGCATGGGATGCGCCAGCGTAGGCGGCAAGCTGGAACTGCACGCCTCTTCCCAACCCAAGGTGAACGCCGACAACTGCATCGGATGCAATATCTGCGTGAGACACTGCGCTCACGAAGCCATCCGCCTGAACGGACAGCACAAAGCGGAGATTGACTACTCCAAGTGTGTGGGCTGCGGCCAGTGTGTGGCTCTTTGCCAGCACGACGCTGCCGTAGTGGGCGACTGGGACACGTCGGAACACCTGAACTATAAGATAGCCGAATATGCCAAGGCCGTCCTGAAAGACAAGCCAAACTTCCACATCAACTTCATCATGAACGTATCGCCCGAATGCGACTGCTGGGGCCACAACGATGCGGCCATCGTGCCCGACCTTGGCATGCTGGCCTCTTCCGACCCTGTGGCTTTGGACATGGCTTGCGCGGATATGGTGATGCAAGCCCCTATCCTGCATAACCACAACGTACTGGACGAGAAACACGAGCATGAAGACCTCCGCGGGTGTGACAAGTTCCACCTCATCCACCCTGACACAGACTGGATGGCCGGCTTGCGCCATGCGGAAGCGATCGGCATCGGCACCATGCAATACGAACTTATTAAAATCTGATTTTTATTGGCCATGCTCCTCTTGCCCCGAAAGGGTGTCAGGAGCATGGCCTTCTTTTTCTTAATGCGAACAATATGGACGAACGACAGAGTAAAATCATCATCTATCAGGTCATCGTGCGCCTGTTTGGGAACAACAACCGTCATTGTGTCAACAACGGAGGCATCACCGAAAACGGCTGCGGCAAGATGGCGGACTTTACAGCAAAAGCGCTCAACGAAATCAAGAAATTAGGCGCCACACACATCTGGTATACAGGCATCATCGAACATGCCACACAAACAGACTACCGCCGCTACAACATCCGCCCGGACCATCCCGCCATCGTCAAAGGGAAAGCCGGCTCGCCTTATGCCATCAAAGACTACTATGACGTAGATCCCGACATTGCCACAGACATTCCCGAACGCATGAAGGAGTTTGAGAACCTGATCTTGCGCACCCACCGCAACGGTCTGAAAGCCATCATCGACTTCATCCCCAACCACGTCGCCCGGCAATATCACTCGGACGCCAAACCGGAAGGTGTCGCCGACCTGGGAGCCCATGACAATACCGCATGCGCATTCAGTCCTAAGAACAATTTCTACTATATACCCCAAACCGAGCTGCACGGACAATTCGACATGAAGGGACCTGCTTCCGAACCCTACAGAGAATATCCGGCCAAGGTCACGGGCAACGACCGCTTCGACGCCTCTCCCAACATCAACGACTGGTATGAGACCGTCAAGCTGAACTATGGCGTAGACTATATGAACGGACGCTCCACACATTTCAATCCCGTCCCTGACACTTGGCACAAGATGCTCGACATACTCTTGTTCTGGAGCAGCAAGCGCGTGGACGGCTTCCGGTGTGACATGGCCGAAATGGTGCCTGTGGAATTCTGGGAATGGGCCATTCCCCAAGTGAAAGCCAAATACCCTAACATCCTCTTCATTGCGGAGGTCTACAACCCGGCTGAATATAAGAATTATCTCTATCGGGGCAAGTTCGATTACCTTTACGACAAAGTAGGACTGTATGACACCCTCCGCGCCATCATCGGCAACCGCCAATCCGCCACGGCCATTACCCGTGCCTGGCAAAACCTGGACGGCAGCGAACAACGCATGCTCAACTTCCTGGAAAATCATGACGAGCAGCGTGTCGCTTCCGACTTTTTTGCAGGAAACCCACAAAAGGCCATTCCGGGACTTCTGGTATCTGCCTGTATGAACACCAATCCCATGATGATCTATTTCGGACAAGAATTCGGCGAGATGGGCATGGACAGCGAGGGATACAGCGGTCGGGACGGCCGGACTACCCTGTTTGACTATTGGAGCGTCAACACCATCAGACGCTGGCGCAACGGGGGCAAGTTTGACGGCAAGCTGCTGACCGATGAGCAAAAGAGACTTTATGCGGCCTACCAGCTTATCCTGAACCTCTGCAACCAGGAGAAAGCCATTTCGCAGGGTGCCTTCTTTGACCTGATGTATGCCAACCTCAACGGATGGCGCTTCAACGAGCACCGCCAATATGCTTTCCTCCGGAAGTTTGAGAACGAGCTGCTGATCATTACGGTCAATTTCGACCCCACCCCCGCCAACATCGCTTTGAACATCCCGGAACATGCGTTCGAGTTCCTGCAGATTCCTACCAAGACACAATGCAAAACCACCGACCTGCTCAACGGCAATAAAGAGGGGCTTATCAACCTCACTCCCCGGAAAGCTGTCGAGATGAGCATCGATGGATATGGAGGGAAAATGCTGAAAATCGTTCTGTAACCTTCCACTCACAAGGGAAGGGCAGCTTTTTTCCTCGTTTTTATAGCATGTTACCAATATTATTTGTAAGTTTGTCCAGTCAAAA
>CALUOU010000049.1 GCA_944322335.1 uncultured Bacteroides sp. | reverse complement strand
AATACAATGATATAATACAAAATATCAATGCTTTATAAAATTAAATATATCGTCGACCACACTTGTCAGCCGGATGAAATTCATCATTGTGTCATAAGGTATCGTCAAAGGAGGATTTTTACCGTTTATAATTCTAAAATGATCGTAATAGTAAGTCAGGAATGGAAGATCAGGGGTATGCTTGACATAGGTTTCCACTTTTTTCGAAGAAGCATAAACAAAGAGGATATTAGGAAGAAGGGGAGCCAGCACACGTTTTTTCTTGCCCTGCAGTGTCTTCTGCACATAATGCGTCGGGAAATAAGCTTCTGTATTGTCTTGCGAAAAGTAATTGTAGACTTTGCTGATCCGATTGTATGTGACACGCAGGACAAACCATTGTTTATCGGGATCAGGAGCATATCTTACCGACACCCCTGTAAGTGAGCCTTGAGCTTTGGGGAGGACGTCGGAGGTAAGTCCGGCGTTAAGAGGATCGGTTCCGCCTCGTCGGATGTCCACATCAGACAATGTGTTCATATCGGTTATATATACCGTACCTTGGTTCGCTGGCACAAGCATAAAAAAGACGTGAGTTCTTTCTGCTGTCTGTCCTACGAACTGAGGCCTTCGCATTGCCTGGAATAGTCGAACAGACAACGCTAGAACCCACGCCGATATGAATACATTTCACCTATCGGAAGATTTTGGCCTAAGCCATAAAGCATGCTTTAAACGAGCATACGTATGGCGGACAAAATTCCGTAGGATATGATATAATCACACCCTGGACATCTACCGTTGCTATGTTCATTGACTATTCCTTGAAAGTTGCGAAGTTTCAGTCCGTCAAGAACAAGCGTATAGTAAACGCCTTCGTTATGTTTTGTCTCACTTCCCACCCAACCGCTTTTAAATCAAAGCTCGGCGTGGGTTTGAGACCGGACAACCTGCGTTAAGCGAATAAAAACAACCTTTGTTTACCCGACAAAACGCTTGTTGCCGCGACAAAAGTAAGAAATATTTTTTAGAAAAAAAGAAAACACACAAAAAATGTTCGGAACGAATGAAACAAATGCAGCGCACACTATGCAAAAAATGACTGTTCTTCTGATATTCCTATCAAACAAGCATAAATCACAGTTGAGCTCTTATCGCCAATAAAAAATGGTAGACGAAATGTTTCCTGCTTGTCCAGAAAGGGGAGGCCGCCCATGCGAGGTTCTGGCGGAGAGACGCGGTAAGGCTGCAAGAGACTGGCATTTTGATACAAATAGAAAAGAAATGCGTGACAAAAGGAACAATGGCATATGTTTTGTATATGTTGAGACAGAAAATCGGGGCAAAAGAATGTCAGGCAGCCCAAAATAAGAGGAGAAAGAAAATATATCTGCATCCGGATGCTCCAACGTTTCAAATAAACCTTTAATTTTGCAACATAATAAGCACGAATGTTGCCGCCCAGCGCGTGACACATTTGCCAACAGCAAAAAATTGTTCAACTAACAAAACATAAACATCATGAAAAAGAAATTTATTGGAATAACGGCCTCTGGAAGAGACTCCTCAGGCAAGGGAACGGCCCTCGCTATAGCTGGCCAAACCGTCTGCGACACTGAATGTGAAACCTGCCTAATAGTCTGAAGCCATGTCTGAAGTAGCTCCTTTGATTTCCGACTTAGCCGTCATCCTAATCGCAGCAGGCGCGGTAACGCTTCTCTTCAAATGGCTGAAACAGCCTGTGATTTTAGGCTACATTGTGGCCGGCATCCTGGCCGGACCCGCCACCTCTTTCCTGCCCACCGTGACCGATGTGACCAACATCAAGACTTGGGCGGACATCGGCGTGATTTTCCTGCTGTTCGCCATGGGACTGGATTTCTCGTTCAAAAAACTGATGAACGTAGGGTTCACGGCTTTCATAGCCGCCATTGTGATTATCTGCGGCATGATGGTCACAGGCTATATGGCCGGCAACGCCATGGGCTTCTCCCACATGAACAGCCTGTTTCTGGGCGGGATGCTTTCCATGTCGTCCACGGCCATCGTTTTTAAGGCATTCAATGACATGGGACTGATGGAACAGAAGTTTACCGGCGTGGTGCTGGGCATCCTGGTGGTGGAAGACCTGCTGGCCGTTGTCATGATGGTGGTGCTCTCCACGCTGGCCGCCAGCCAGCACTTCGAGGGAAGCGCCATGATGGACAGCATTCTGAAACTGGTGGCCTTCCTGGTGTTCTGGTTTGCCTTAGGTATCTTCCTGATTCCCACATTAATGAAAAAGGCACGGAAGCTCGTCAGCGATGAGATCCTGCTGATCGTTGCCATCGGCCTTTGCTTAGGCATGGTAATGATAGCCACCAAAGCCAGTTTCTCCTCAGCCTTAGGCGCGTTCGTCATGGGGTCGCTTCTGGCTGAGACGGTGGTGTCGGACAAGATCCGCCAGGTGTTCCAGCCGGTGAAAGATTTGTTCGGCGCTATTTTCTTCGTGTCGGTAGGCATGATGATCGATCCCGCTATGATCTGGCAATATGGCTTTCCCATTCTGCTGCTCACGGTCTTGGTGCTGGCAGGACAGTCATGCTTCGGCACGTTCGGCGTGCTTCTTTCCGGCCAGCCACTGAAAATCGCCATTCAGTCCGGTTTCTCCCTGACGCAGGTCGGAGAGTTCGCTTTCATCATTGCCTCGCTGGGCATGAGTCTGAAGGTGACCGATGACTATCTGTATCCCGTCATTGTGGCCGTATCGGTCATCACCACTTTCCTCACTCCTTATATGATGCGTGCGGCAGAACCAGCCTATCAGTTTCTGGACAAGCATCTGCCTGCCTCACTCAAACAGTACATGGCTCATTACAGCTCAGGAGCCGTTACTCCCCGGCTGGAGAACACATGGTATAAGCTGCTGAAGTCCATGCTTTTGTCGGTGGGAGTCTATGCGGTCATCTGCTTGTTCTGCATCACGATGTTCTTTACTTATATACAGCCCGTTCTGGACGAGCGCATTCCGGGCATCGGAGGAAGGCTGGCCGGCTTTGCCATCCTGTTTGTCATAGTCGCCCCTTTCCTTTGGGCCATCATCATGAAAAAGAATCATTCTCCTGAGTTTCAGAAGCTGTGGACCGACAGTATGTTCAACCGTGGCCTGCTGGTTTCGGTCGTACTGGTCAAAGTAATGGTATGCATCGTGCTGATTATGGGTATGCTGGTTCACTTGTTCAATGTGGCTTCGGGTGCTGGACTGATAGGCGCTATCGTGGTCATCGGCCTGATTTATTTTTCCAAGCACGTGCGGAAACGTTCGCTCTTCATCGAAAACCAGTTTCTCCAGAATCTGCAGGGTGAGCCGGACGCGGAAGAGGAAGAGGCCAGACGGACAGCCCTGCTGGGCAACGACTCTCCCTTTAAGGAACTGCATACCGCCGATTTTGTGATAGCCCCCGAATCGGTCTACGCAGGCAAAACGCTGATGGAGACTGACATCCGCAAACACTTCCAGGTGAACGTCATCCAGATCAGACGGGGAGAAATCTGCATTGAAGTGCCGGAAGGCAAAGAGCGTATTTACCCCTCAGACCGCATCACAGTGGTGGGGACAGATGAGCAGTTGTACGCTTTCCGAACCGCACTGGCTGAAAAGCGGACGGCTGAAACTCCTCCGACAAAAAACGAAGAGATGCGTATCCGTCCTGTGGAAGTAGAAGCAGGATCGCCCCTCATCGGACGTTCACTGAGACAGATTGCCCTGAGAAACTGCATCATCATCGGACTGGAACGGGCCGGAGAAAGCCTGATGAATCCCAACCCTGACACTCAAATCAAAGAAAACGACACGCTGTGGATGGTGGGAAAGAAATCGGCTTTGAAACAAGTGGCCATGCCTGCATAACTCCCTGCTGTTTCCTCTTTTGAGGAACGCATTGCGAAGATTCATTAAAAAAAATGACGGAATATGAATGTATTTACTCGAAAAGTCGTATCTTCGCACCCAATACTAATTAAAAAAGACCCCAAAAATAAAATGGAATTTACAGGAAAAATCATCGCAGTACTCCCAGCAAAGGGAGGCGTTTCCAGCCGAAGCGGCAACGAGTGGAAAGCGCAAGAATATGTCATCGAGGACAGCATGACCAGTCAATATCCGCGCCGCATGTGCTTTGAAGTGTTCGGTGCTGACCGCATCAGCCAATTCAATATCCAGATGGGCGAGCAACTGACTGTCTCATTTGACATTGATGCCAACCAATGGCAAGACCGTTGGTTCAACCGCATTCGCGCATGGAAGGTAGAACGTGTGGCTCAAGGCGCACCGGCACCACAACCCGCCGCTCCAGCTCCTGCCGCAACGGGTGCTCCCGTACCTCCGCCCGCACAGCCCACTCCAGCATTCATTGCCGGCGATGCCAACGACGATTTGCCCTTCTGATAAAAAAGAGACAAATCTCGCCCAAATCATATAAACGAGGGTGTGTCAACCGCACAAAGACGCACCCTCTGTTTTTTTATGCAGGAAATCCGCTTCAAGCGGGATCGGATGCCCTGTTTCCTTTCTCCGAGTATAGAAAACCATTCCATATTGCACCGTGAAGAAAAATTATATCCGACATACAACCCACTTGCGTTTCCGACGCTGGAGCCGAAAAGCATACGCTTCGTTTGCCAGCATCGGACGGTGTGTGACCATCGGACGCTTGCGCAAGAACATAGCCAACTCCTCGCTGCGCAAGCAGAAAACGGTGCATCCTACACCTTATTATATATACTACATGACTATCGACAATCTGAAAGCCCAAGTGCTGGCAGGCATAGACCTTTCGCCCGACCAGGCTGTCTGGTTAGCCTACGAAGCCAACCGGGAACAATTGTACGAGGCCGCCCACGAGATCAGTGCGGCACGCGCCTCTCGTGAGTTTGACCTGTGTTCCATCGTCAATGCCAAATCGGGCCGCTGTCCCGAAAACTGCAAATGGTGCGCACAATCCGCCCACCACTCCACTCAAACCGAAAATTACGACTTGCTGCCCGCCGAAGAGTGCCTCAGACATGCCCGCCTCAACGAACAGCAAGGCGTGGGACGCTTCTCTTTGGTGACCAGCGGCAGAAAACCTTCTCCCCAACAGCTCAACCAGCTTTGCGACACCGTGCGCTACCTGCGCCGACACAGTTCCATCCAGCTCTGCGCTTCTCTCGGCCTGCTGGACGAAACAGCTCTGAAAGCCTTGCATGAAGCTGGCGTCACCCGTTATCATTGCAATCTGGAGACAGCCCCGTCCTACTTCAGCCAGCTCTGCACAACCCATACATCCGACCAAAAGATCCAAACCTTGGAAGCAGCCCGCCGTGCAGGTATGAGCCTGTGCAGCGGAGGCATCATCGGCATGGGCGAAACCATGGAACAACGCCTCGAACTGGCCTTCACCCTGCGACACCTGCAAGTACGCTCCATCCCCCTCAACCTGCTCAGCCCCATACCCGGCACCCCCTTAGAACATCAGCCTCCTTTGTCTGACGAAGAAGTGCTGACCACTATCGCCCTGTTCCGCTTCATCCATCCCACCGCTTACCTGCGTTTTGCAGGAGGACGCGCCAGACTCAGCGTAGAGACCGTGAAAAAAGCACTCTACATCGGCATCAACTCAGCCATTGTGGGAGACCTGCTGACCACCCTCGGTTCCAAAGTGGCGGAAGACAAAAAGTTGGTCACCTCTATGGGGTATAGCCTCAACCCGGCTCCCTTCGACCGCCTGCACTTGTGGCACCCTTATACTTCCACCACCGACCCTCTGCCAGTCTATCGGGTCAAACGGGCTGAAGGGGCAACCATCACCCTTTATGACCCGCTTTTCCCCAATGGCGAACGGATCTTGGTGGAAGGCATGTCCTCCTGGTGGTGTGCCGTTCATGGCTACAACCATCCGGCTTTAAACCAAGCGGCCAAAGAGCAATTGGAGAAAATGTCGCACGTCATGTTCGGTGGCCTGACCCATGACGCCGCCATCGAATTGGGAGAGCTGTTGCTGCCTCTCGTGCCGCCTTCCCTACAGAAGATATTCTATGCGGATTCCGGTTCTGTAGCTGTGGAAGTCGCGATGAAGATGGCTGTGCAATACTGGCACACACAAGGGAAAGGAAACAAGAGCAACTTCGTCACCATCCGCAGCGGCTATCACGGCGACACGTGGAACGCCATGTCAGTCTGCGATCCGGTGACAGGCATGCATTCCCTGTTTGGCACCTCCCTGCCGGTGCGGCATTTTGCCCCACAGCCCCGCTCGCGCTTCGGTGCTGCCTGGAACCCGCAAGACATCCTGCCCCTGCAACGCATCCTCGAAGAGCACGCCGGTACCCTGGCCGCCCTCATCCTGGAGCCTGTCGTGCAGGGAGCCGGCGGCATGTGGTTCTATCATCCCCAATACTTGCGCGAAGCCGCCCGCCTTTGCCGGAAACACAACGTGCTGCTCATTTTCGACGAAATAGCCACAGGATTCGGACGGACGGGAAAACTGTTTGCCTGGGAACATGCGGGAGTGGAGCCGGACATCATGTGCATCGGCAAAGCACTGACCGGCGGCTACCTGACATTCTCGGCCGTGCTGACCACCAACGATGTGGCCGACACGATCTCCAACCGCCAGCCAGGCGTTTTCATGCACGGACCGACCTTTATGGGCAACCCGTTGGCGTGCGCTGTGGCGTGCGCCTCCATCCGGCTGCTCACTTCTCCGGGATATGACTGGAAAGGTAAAGTCCTTGGCATCGAGACACAACTCCGCACTGAGCTGGAACAAGCCCGCCGCCTGCCACAAGTGGCCGACGTGCGGGTATTGGGCACCATCGGAGTCATTGAGACACGCCAGCCAGTGGACATGGCCCGCATGCAAGCTTTTTTTGTGGAACACGGCGTGTGGATCCGTCCGTTCGGACGGCTGGTATATGTCATGCCCCCTTACATCATTCAGCCTGAGCAGCTGACACGACTGACCTCAAGCATGATAAAAGCCGTAGAGACAATGAATGAAACAATAAACCCTAACGATTGACAAGAATGACCGACTCTATGCAGCAAACGCTGGAAACCCTGGAGAGGCAAGGAAACCTCCGCCGTCTGCCCCGGCTGACACACAAGGGACGTTTTGTGGAAACCGATGGAAAAGAGCTGCTGAATCTTTCGTCCAATGATTATTTAGGACTGGCCGCCGACCGAAACCTGCGCGCCGAATTTTTGGAAAGCCTCACGCCGGACTCTTTCCTTCCTTCGGCCTCTTCGTCACGCCTGCTGACGGGAAACTACGCCATCAGCGAGCAGCTGGAAAATGCCTTGGCTACTCTTTTCGGTTCCGAAGCCGCTCTGGTCTTCAACAGCGGTTATCACGCCAATACCGGTCTGATACCAGCCATAACAGACAGCCAGACCCTGATCCTGGCCGACAAGCTGATCCATGCCAGCCTGATAGACGGCATCCGGCTAAGCGAAGCCCGCAGCATCCGTTACCGCCACAATGACCTAAACCAGCTGGAACGGCTGGTTGCCCGATACGCTTCCGAGTATGAACGCATCCTCATCGTTACAGAAAGCATTTTCAGCATGGACGGCGATGAAGCAGACCTGCCGAGGCTTGTCAGCTTGAGACGAAGCTATGCCGATAAGGTATGGCTCTACGTGGATGAAGCTCATGCTTTTGGCGTGCGTGGCAAACAAGGGTTAGGCTGTGCGGAAGAGAAAGGATGCACACACGACATTGACTTTCTGGTCGGCACCTTCGGCAAAGCGGCTGCATCGGTAGGAGCCTACATCGTTTGCCGAAAGGTGGTGCGTGATTTCCTGGTGAACCGGGTCCGTCCGTTTATCTTCACGACCGCCCTGCCACCCGTCAACCTGATGTGGACACACTTCATTGTGCAACGTCTGCCTCAAATGGCAGACCGGCGCGAACACCTTTCATCCCTCGCCACCCTGTTGCGGACAAGCCTCCAGATGCAAGGGCTTTCCACCTGCAGCACCAGCCACATCATCCCCATCCTTGCCGGATCCAGCACAGAAGCCACCCGCTTGGCCCGCCAACTCCAGCGATATGGCTTCTACGTTCTGCCCATCCGTCCGCCCACAGTGCCTGAAGGGACTTCCCGTCTGCGCATCTCGCTCACGGCAAACATCACCCAAGAAGAGATGCAAGCCTTTCTTACCCTTCTCACGGATCAGCATAGTCCAACAAAAACGAATTGCGAACATTTATGAAACAGGTTTTTCTCACTCAACAACACGCCCCACGCCTGCTTGTCTTCTTCGCGGGCTGGGGAGCGGACACCACACCTTTCCGCAAATACCATCCGGCAGCATGCGACTACTTGCTTTGCTACGATTACCGGACTCTTGACTTCGACGCCACCGCTTTCGCTTCTTACGGCGAAATTCATGTTGTGGGATGGTCTATGGGAGTATGGGCTGCCTCACAAGCACTTTCAGACAAGCCTTGGCCAGTCAAAAGCAGCATCGCCATCAATGGCACTCCCTATCCCATTGACGAACAGCGGGGCATTCCGCCTGAGATCTATCAAGGCACATTAAAAGGGCTGACCGGCGCCTCTCTGCACAAATTCCTGAGAAGAATGTGTGCCGATGCCGCCGCTTTCCGCTCCTTTCTGGAAGTCACCCCCCGACGGCCTTTGGACGAACTGCGGGAAGAACTGGTGTGCATCGAACGCCTGTACTCGTCCTTGCCCTCCGCCTCCTTCCGCTGGACACAAGCCGTGACAGGCGAGAATGACCGCATCATTCCTCCCGACAACCAGCTCCGAGCCTGGCAAGAGCAACAAACGCCTGTACGTCTCACGAAGGATGCCCATTATCAAGAATCTACGTTTCAGCATTACCTGCAAGACCGATGGACAAGACTCTGATCGCACAACGGTTTGCCAAAGCACGCCATACCTATACCCAGGAAGCCTGCGTGCAACAAGACATTGCCCGCACCATGCTTCAAGCCCTGTTAGCCTATATGCCTGCAGGACATTTGCGCAAGGTGATCGAAATAGGATGCGGCACAGGGAGCTATTCCCGCCTGCTGCTCACGGCTCTGCATCCCGAAGGGCTGCTGCTGAACGATCTTTGTCCGGAAATGGAAGAGTGTGTGGCCGACCTGCTTAGTCCGCCTGCCATCCGCTTCCTGGCGGGTGACGCTGAAAGCATGGATTTTTCGGCAGAAGCTCCTCAACTGATCACTTCCTGCTCCACCCTGCAATGGTTCAATCATCCGGAAACATTCTTCGCCCGTTGTTGCCAGGCATTGCCTCCACAAGGCATTTTAGCTTTCAGCACCTTCGGGCCGGAGAACTTATACGAAATACGCCAGCTCACTGGACAGGGGCTATCCTATTCCTCTGCCAGCAGCTTGAAGCAAAAGCTGGAAACTGCCGGATTCCACATCCTGCACCAGAAAGAGAAGCTGATCCGGATCCTCTTCCCTTCACCCCAGGATGTATTGCATCACCTGAAGCAGACTGGTGTCACCGGCACACAGAAACAGACATGGACCCGCAGCCGCCTGCAAGCTTTCTGTGACTCCTATATCCAGCACTTTGCGCAAACAGACGGACAAGTCAGCCTGACTTTTCACCCCGTGTTCTTTATCGCAACCAAAATTTAGCGATTACTACGTATAGCATTAGCAAGACACATTAAACCCCAAAGATATATGAAAGCTTTCTCTCCTTCTATCTATTTTGTCAGCGGTATCGACACGGATGCCGGCAAAAGTTATTGCACCGCCTACCTGGCTCGCGAACTCTCCCGGCTAGGACAGCGTGTCATCACGCAAAAGTTCATCCAGACGGGCAATGTGGGCCATTCGGAAGACATCGACCTCCACCGGCGCATCATGGGAACCGGCTTGCTGCCGGAAGACCGCGAAGGATTGACCATGCCGGAAATCTTCTCTTATCCGGCCTCTCCCCTGTTGGCATCACGCATTGACCAACGTCCCATCCGCTTCAAGCGCATCAGCCAGGCCGCCATAGAACTGGCCCGGCGCTACGATGTTGTCTTCATGGAAGGAGCAGGCGGACTGATGGTGCCTCTCACCCTCGAACTGCTGACCATCGATTACATCGCGCAACAGCATTACCCGCTTCTGTTTGTCACTTCCGGCAAATTGGGGAGTGTCAGCCATACCCTGCTCAGCCTTGAAGCCATCAAACGGCGAGGCATCCGGCTCCACACGATGCTCTACAATCTCTATCCCACCCTGCCCGACCCGACCATCCAAGACGATACACGCCTCTATCTCAAGCAATACCTGGCCAAGCATTTCCCGGATGCGGGATGGATCGAAGTGCCGGTGATTTCCCTCAACGAATCACCGATTTAGCTCCGTGACGGTGTGTCACACGGATAGATGACGGTGTAAATCCCTATAATCCGCCAACGCAAAACTCAAAATACCTACAAATGGGGATTGCAAACCTCACGGAAAACCCCTTTCTTTGCAAGGTTTTACAAAAACGCTGAAACGAATGAACGAACAACATAAATACTGCGCTACGGACAAGATGAGCGACCTCATCTGCGACAATTACTCCCTGCTGATGGTGATGAGCCGTTTCGGACTGTCCTTGGGCTTTGGCGACAAAAACGTAAAAGACGTATGCGACTCACAAGGCGTGGACTATCGGACCTTCCTGGCGGTGGCCAACTTCATCAGCGAGGAACAATACTCGTACAGCGAAACAGAGAACGACTGGTCCATCCCTGCCTTAATGGACTACCTGAAACGGGCGCACACCTACTTTCTGGACTTCAACCTGCCGGCCATCCGCCGGAAACTGATTGAAGCGATCGACTGTTCGGACACGGATGACGTGGCTTATCTCATCCTGAAGTTTTACGATGAGTACGTCAAAGAGGTGCGCCGCCACATGGAGTATGAGAATGAGGCCGTCTTCACTTACGTGGACGGCCTGCTGCAAGGACGATTGTCTGACCGCTATGACATAGCCACCTTTGCCAGCAAGCACAATCAGATAGACACGAAACTGAAGGAGCTGAAAAACATCATCATCAAGTATTATCCGGAAAAGGGAAACAACAACCTGCTGAATGCCGTGCTGTTTGACATCTTCAATTGCGAACAAGACTTAGCCTCCCACTGCCGTGTGGAAGACTATATGTTTGTGCCTGCCGTGGCGCAAATCGAAAGGAGGCTGAAAGATGAACAATGCTGACGCGCTGAACATAGCCATTGCCGAAACATCGGCCATCGTGAGATGCGGACTGACCGCTCTGCTGAAACGCATGCCCAACCAGAACATCCACCCCATTGAAATCGCATCGGCTGAAGCGCTGCAAAACTACCTGCACATGCACACACCCGACATTCTGGTGGTGAATCCCACCTTTGGCGGATGGTTCAACCCGGCTGCCTGCAAGGAAGAACATGCCAAACTGGCGGATGTGAAATTTGTGGCCATTGTCTATTCGGTCATCGACAACAACCTGCTGCGTGACTATGACGAACATCTCTCCATCTGTGACGACACCGACCTTATCTTCGCCAAATTCAACCAGTTGCTGCACAACGACAACGAAGAGGAGAGCGATAACGGCCAGGAAGCTTTGAGCCAGCGCGAAAAAGAGATCGTGACCTGCATCGTGAAAGGAATGACCAATAAGGCGATCGCTGAAAAGCTTTTTCTTTCGATCCACACGGTCATCACCCACCGGCGCAACATCGCGCGCAAACTGCAGATCCATTCCCCAGCCGGTCTCACCATTTATGCCATTGTCAACAAACTGGTAGAGCTTAAGGAAATCAATCTGGACGGAGTGAAAAAATGAACCGGCTAAGGATTGAAACCTAATTGAGACCGAAATGACCCCGTAGCGTCACGCGATTGTAATTCCCTTATCGTTTCTTTGCACTCGAAAACAAAACCTAAATAAGTGCAAAGAACATGAAAGGTAAATCATTATTAGTAAGCATGTTACTCTGTGGATGCTGCATGACGGCGTCTGCACAGGAAGTGCTGTTTAACTTCAGCGGAAGAGTGACAGACAAAAATGGAAGAGGCGTGGCCAAAGTGGTGGTCAATGACGGAATCCATTTCACCCAAACAGACAAAAACGGTCAGTGGACATTGAAGTCGGACACGACTGTAAGCAAGTTTGTAAGCATATCCGTACCTGCAGCCTATTGTTTGCCTCAAGAAAACGGACTGGCAAAAGGCTATTACGTATCGGTACGCAAACTGACGCAAACCGATAACAGACACGACTTTGTGTTGGAAAAACGTAAGAAGACAGACAGCCGTTTCCACTACATTGCCATTTCAGACCCGCAAGTGCGCAACGCCAAACAAATGAAACGCTGGTGCCAGGAGACCGTGCCCGATCTGCTGGAAGTGATCGACTCGTTGAAACAGTCCCGCGAAGTGGTGGCCATGACACTGGGCGACCTGGTGTGGGACAATATGCCTTTGCTTGAGGAATATAAAGAGTCGGTGGAAAACACAGGCGCCACTTTCTTCCAATGCATAGGCAACCACGATCTCGACCTGCGCTACCAAGACCTGCACAACATGGAGCTGGGTACGCCGGTCTATGGCGAAATGGTCTACAACCACTACTTCGGCCCTACTGATTACTCCTTCAATATAGGCCGTGCGCATGTCATCACCCTGAAAGACGTAAACTACGTGGGCGGCAAGCAATACTTGGAGAGCCTGACCGGCCAACAGATCGCCTGGCTGAAAAAGGACTTGAGCTACGTGCCCAAAGGGAGCCTTGTCTTGCTGAACATGCACGCTCCGGCCTGGAACCGTGTGGAAGGCGACGGCAATGTGCGCAACGCCGCCCAGCTGAAGGAAGTGCTGAAGGACTATAACGTACATGTGTTTACAGGCCATACGCATTTCTATCAAAACAACGAAGTGACTCCCCAACTGTATGAACACAACATCGGCGCTGCCTGCGGAGCCTGGTGGGTAGGATGGATCAACCGGTGTGGCGCACCCAACGGCTACCTGGTGGTGGACGTGGACGGTGACAGCCTGAAGTGGCACTACAAAGCGACCCGCCGCGACTTCTCTTACCAATTCCGCCTCTACGGAAAAGGTGAGTTCAGCGCACAAAACAACTTCGTGGTGGCCAACGTATGGGACTGGGATTCGGCCTGCCGCATCGTGTGGTACCAAGACGGCAAACCCATGGGCGAAATGGAACAGTTCACCGGCGTGGACGAAGAGCGCCGTGCCGAACTGAAAGGCCGCGACAACGGTGACCGCACGGCTCACCTCTTCCGTGCGCTTCCGGCCGACGGTGCCAAGCAAATCCGCGTAGAGTTGACCAACCGTTTCGGAGAAGTATTCGTACAGACCATTGAACTTTAATGGCCACCAATGGTTAATGGTCCAACTCCACTAACCATTGCCTCTGTTTCCACCTCTTATTTTTTAATCAAAATAATTCATTTATGAGAAGATTAAACTTTACAGTATTATTCCTGTTGTTGCTGATGACGGGAGGAAGCCTGACGCTTTCCGCCCAGAACCGCACCATTTCGGGAAAAGTATTTGACCCGAACGAAGAGCCGCTGATCGGTGTCTCCGTTTTAGTGAAAGGAACGGCCAACCTGGGCAGTGTCACAGACATCGATGGCGCATTTACCCTTCAAGTGCCGACAGGAGAAGTCGTACTGAATGTGTCTTACATCGGTTTCGCCTCACAAGAAGTGACCGTAGGGCCGAACCAGCGGGAAGTGATTGTCCGCCTGCAGGAAGACGCAGTTCTGCTGAATGAAACCGTAGTCGTAGGCTACGGCAAGCAAAAGAAGGTCAACCTGACAGGCGCCGTTGCCACAGTAGATGCGGGTGACTTGAAAAACCGCGTCAGCACTTCGCTCAGCAACATGCTCCAGGGCACGGTGGCCGGTCTGAACATCACCACCTCATCGGGCGTTCCGGGCAGTTCGGCCAGTGTCAATGTGCGTGGCGTGACCTCCATCAACGCTTCCGACCCTCTGGTGTTGATCGATGGAGCCGTGGGCGACTTAGACCGCGTCAACCCCAATGATGTGGCATCCATTTCGGTCATCAAGGACGCTTCGGCAGCAGCCATCTATGGAGCGCGCGCCGCTTTCGGCGTCATCCTGGTGACCACCAAGTCCGGTGCCTCCGAGGACGGAAAAGCCACGGTACACTACAGCGGCCGCTTCGGCTGGCAAGCGCCGACCACCTCTACCGACTACGAGTCAACCGGCTACTGGTCTGTCTACACCATCAATAAGTTTTGGGAAGCCAAGAACGGCACCCTCTACGTGGACTACACCGACCAAGACATGGCGGAACTGTGGGCGCGCGTGAACGACAAGACCGAACATCCCGACCGCCCATGGGTGGTGGAAGAGATGAGAAACGGCCGGAAGCAATGGGTCTATTACGGGAACCATGACTGGTGGCACGAGCTGTTCCGCGACAATCACCCCATGCAGCAGCACAACATCTCCATCAGCGGAGGCAAAGAGGATCTGAAATACTTCCTCTCCGGCTCGTTCGACCGTCAGGAAGGCATCCTGCGCGAACATCCCGATGTGTACAAGAAATACAACCTGCGCTCGAAATTAGACTTTCGGGTGAACAAATGGATCACCATGTCGAACAACACCTCGTTCTACAGCTCGCAATACAGTTACCTGGGAGACGGAAGTGTGGAAAACACATTAGCCTACAGCTCCCGTCACGCCTTGGCATGCTTCCCGCAGAAAAACCCTGACGGATCGTGGCTGTACAGCACTCCTTATCTGAATTACAAAGTGGCCAACGGCCGTCACATCCTGCTGGGCGAAGACTCTCACCGCAATGTCGACCGCTCGACAGACTTCTCCAACACGCTCCGCGTGGTCTATGCTCCCCTGAAAGAGCTGAACTTCACGGGCGACTTCACCTACCGCCTGTATCAGACCCGGAACACCAGCCGCTCCAATCCGATGTACTACCGCGAATATCCCGATGGAGAACTCCTGTCCTACGCCACAGGAGCCGGCGCCAACCGTCTGGACGAATGGGTGAATACAGACCAATACTATGCCACCAACGTCTATGGCACCTACGACGGCACCTTCAAAGACAAGCACCACCTCACCGCTGTAGCCGGTATCAACTATGAGTCCTGGAGAAGCAAGGACGTATCGGCCTACGGCGAATACCTGCTTTCGGCAGACTTGGACGATCTGGATCTGGTAGGCCAGAACGCTGAAGGAGCCACCATCACCGGTGTAGGCGGCGGCCAAAACGAGTATGCCCTGTTCGGCGCTTTCGCCCGCGTCAACTATGACTACATGAGCCGTTACCTCTTTGAAGTCAGCGGCCGCTACGACGGCACTTCCCGCTTCGGAAGCGGCAACCGTTGGGGTTTCTTCCCTTCAGCATCGGCAGGCTGGCGCATTTCGGAAGAGGAGTTCTTCGCTCCCCTGCGCGATAAGGTGGACAACCTGAAGCTGCGCGTTTCCTTCGGCAGCTTAGGCAACCAGAACATCTCATCCTATTATTCCTTCGCACGGCTGATTTCCGTAGGAAGCCTCAACTACACCTTTGGCGAAGGCAGCACTCCCGCCCGCTATGCCACACTGAGCGCCCCCATCGCAGCCGACATGACTTGGGAAACCGCACAGCAATGGGACTTCGGTTTCGACCTCACCATGCTTGGCAACCGCCTGAACGTAACCGTTGACGGCTACGTGCGCAACACGCTCGACATGCTGACCGAAGGCATCGAACTGCCGAACGTATACGGAGCTTCCGTGCCCGACATGAACACCGCCGACCTCCGCACCAAGGGCTATGAGCTCTCCATCAGCTGGAACGACCGCTTCAACCTGGGCAAAAGCCCCTTTGAATACAGCATCGGCTTCAACCTGAGCGACTATAAGAGCGTCATCACCCGCTATGACAACCAAGACAAGACCTTCGCCAAAAGCTACTATGAAGGCATGGAGCTGGGCGAGGTCTGGGGATTTGTCACCGACGGACTGTTCCAGACCGACGAAGAGGCCCAAGCCTATGCCGACCAGGTCATCCTGACCTACATGGTAGACGGACTGACCGGCGGCTGGCAAGCTGGAGACGTGAAGTTCCTCGACATCGACGGCGACGGAGAAGTGAGCCTCGGCAGCAATAACGTGAAGGATCCGGGCGACCGCAAGATCCTGGGCAACTCTCTGCCCAGCTTCAACTACGGCATCACCGGCAGCGCACGCTGGAACGGCATCGACGTATCTGTCTTCTTCCAAGGCACAGGCAAACATATGTGGTACCCCACCAGCCACCTCTCCGGATTCTGGGGACCTTATTCTTATCCCTACATGACCTACCTGCCCCAGAACTTCCTCGACAAGGTGTGGTCTGAAGACAATCCCGGCGCTTACTTCCCGCGCGCCATGGCCTACGCCTCCACTTCCGGCCCGCTCAGCAAGGTAAACGACCGCTATATCCAGAACCTGCGCTACCTGCGCTTCAAGAACCTCACCGTGGGCTACACCCTGCCGGAGACCTGGACCCGCAAGGCCGGAATCGACGCGGTGCGCGTTTATTTCACCGGCGAGAACCTGTGCTACTGGTCGCCTTTCAAAAAGAACACCAAGTATGTAGATCCGGAAGCCGCCATCGACCGCTCGGACGATGTGGAAAACGAAATGTTCTATCCTTGGCAAAAGACCTTCATGTTTGGCATTGACATCACCTTCTAACCCTTTCCTTAAAAACAACAAGAGACAACGATGAAAAAAATAACGATTTTAGCAACTCTGGCCTTGTCGTTGAGTCTGACCGGCTGTGAAGACCTCTTGGATAAGACTCCTTTGAGCCAGATATCCGACAAAGAGTATTTCAAGACAGCCACAGACCTCCAGCTGTACAGCAACGCCTTCTATAGCGACCTGTTGAACAAATCCCCTTATGATGAGCAAAGCGACGTATATGTGCAACAAGAGTTGTCAGACGAGATGCTGGGAGGCAGCAACCGCATTGTGCCTCCTTCGGGCGGCGGATGGACATGGACCACACTGCGCGACATCAACACGCTGCTGGGCAATATAGACCAATGTGACGACAAGGAAGCTGTCGTCAAATACACAGCTCTTTCGCGCTTCTTCCGCGCCTATTTCTACTTTGAAAAGGTGAAACGTTTCGGCGATGTGCCCTGGTATGACAAAGAAATGTTTTCCGATGACCCCGACCTCTACAAAGCGCGTGACTCCCGCGAGCTGGTCATGACCAACATGCTGGCCGACATCGACTATGCCATCGACAATCTTCCCACCAAGGAGGAAGAGACCAGCAGCCCCTTCCGGGTGAACCGCTGGGCGGCATTGGCGTTGAAAGCCCGTTTCTGCCTGTATGAAGGCACCTATCGCAAATATCACAGCCTGAATCTGGACGGCAATCCTTACACCTATTATTTAGAGCAGGCAGCCGAAGCGGCCGAAGAAGTGATCGACGGCGGAAAATACAAACTGTACACCACAGGGAATCCCGAAAAGGACTACCTGGAGCTTTTTGCCAGCGAAGACGCCAATCCGGACGAATACATCCTGGCCATCAAGTTTGACTACGGCCTGAGCATCTACCACAATGCCACAGCCCACACCCTGGTGCCCACTCAAGGCCGTCCCGGCCTGACCCGCAAGATGGTGAACATGTATCTGATGAAAGACGGCAGCCGCTTTACCGACAAAGCCGGATGGGAAACGATGCCCTTCCCGGAAGAGGTGAAAGACCGCGACCCGCGCTTGTCACAAAGCATCCGCACGCCGGGCTACCACCGAATCGGCGAAACGGAACTGCTGGCAGCCGATCTCTCGGTGAGCGTCACCGGCTATCAGCCCATCAAATTCGTACAGGAGCCTACCGCTTCGGGCGGACAGGTGGACCGCAACGACCGCTCTACCTGCGACCTTCCCGCCTTCCGCTACGGGGAAGTGTTGCTGAACTTTGCTGAAGCCAAAGCCGAATTAGGCACACTGACTCAAGATGACCTGGAAAAGTCCATCAACGACCTCCGCATGCGTGCCGGCATGCCGCCCCTCAGCCTGACTGAAGCCAATGCCAATCCCGACTCTTACCTGACATCGGAGGAATATGGATTCACCAACGTAAGCGGAGCCAACCAAGGCGTTATCCTGGAAATCCGCCGCGAACGGGCCATTGAACTGATGCAGGAAGGTTTCCGCTACGACGACTTGGTGCGCTGGAAAGCAGGTGTTTGTGTCGACCAGCCTATCATGGGTATGTATTTCACGGGAGCAGGCTCCTATGACTTCAATGGCGATGGGGCTGTGGATATTGTGCTCTACAATGTCGGTGAAGCCAAACCTGAAGTGGACGGTGCCCAGATTTATGAAATCGGCACTGACCTCACTCTTTCGGAAGGTGACCATGGCTACTTGGACTATCACGCCAACATCAAACGAATGGGCTTCAACGAAGAGCGGGATTATCTCTACCCCATCCCCATCAACGAACGCTCGCTGAACCACAACCTGACTCAAAACCCCGGTTGGGATGACGGTCTCAGTTTCTAAAGGAGAAATCCTGACACATTGACCATGAAGATCAAGCAGGAGGAAAACAAACCGGTTTTTCTCCTGCTTTTGTTTTCTGCTTCGTCATACCTTCATCACTCAGAAGATAGACTCTGCGAAAAGAATGTGTACAAGCATGGCATATTCTACCATAATCAAAACTGAAAGGAATCCCACACATAAATCGGATCCGCCGCACGCGTCAACCGGTTGCACCGCACGCGTCAGCCAGACGGGCCGCACGCGTCAACTGGATCCGCCGCACGCGTGCCGTACAA
>CALUOU010000048.1 GCA_944322335.1 uncultured Bacteroides sp. | reverse complement strand
TTATCCACAAAAAAGACTTTGAACACCCGCCTTTTTCATCGAAGCAGACGAAGCGAAGTCCTGCCGAAGGAAACCTCGCCCCGTCTGCGTCTGATTCCGTCATTTGCTGGTCTTCAATCCGCTTCGCTTGCTGCGGTTGTAGCTGCGGTATTCGTCCAGCTCGATCTCCACATCCGGTTCCTGAAGCACGCCTTCGGCGGGCAGGCGGAAGGCGATGTACTTGATGGTGATGCCACGGTCCAGCCACTGCTGTTCATAGTAGGTGCGGATGCCGAGGATGTCATCGGCCAAGCCGGCATGGTAGAGGTCGTCCGTACTCACCAGTACGGGCAGCCGGTTCTTCTCCACCATATAGCAGGTGTAGGTGAACATAAAGCGGCTGTCGGTCTTGACATGCACCACTCCCCCGTCCTTCAGGAACTTGCGGTAACGCTCCATGAACCAGGTGGAGGTGAGCCGCTTGGTGGCCTTCTTCATCTGCGGATCGGAGAAGGTGAGCCAGATCTCGTCCACCTCGCCGGGAGCGAAGAAGCGGTCGATGATCTCGATGTTGGTGCGCAGGAAAGCCACGTTCTTCATGCCTTCCTGAAGCGACTGGGTGGCACCCGTCCACATGCGCGCGCCCTTGATGTCCACGCCTATGAAATTCTTGTCCGGGAACATGCGTCCCAGCCCCACGGTGTACTCTCCCCTGCCGCAACCCAACTCAAGCACGATAGGGTGGGCGTTTCCGAAAAACGCTTCCCGCCAGCGGCCTTTCATGTCAAACGGCACGTCATCCACCACGGAGTATGGGTACTCAAACACGTGCGGATAACGTGCCATGTCAGCGAATTTCTGCAGTTTTCCCTTGCTCATGCCTGCATTGCGTCCTCCTCCGCATCGGTATTTCCGCCTTGAATGGCCTCCCGCTTCAGATCCTCATAGAAAGCGGCGTTTGCCGTACTTACATAAGGGATGAGGAACAGGAAACCGATGCCTAATGAGAGCAGGCAGAGCAGGAACCAGCCGATGAAGCTCAGGCACAGCAGGAAATACTTCATCTTGTGCCCTTCCATCATGGCCATGCTCTTCTCGATGGCGGCGTTGTAGGACAGTCCGGGGTCATCGCGCAGGATGAAAGGCGTCATGGCGTAGGAACATGCCTTGATGACACCCGGCACAAACAGCAGCAGCGACCACAGCACGGTGTAGAGACCCATCAGAAACATCGTGCCAAACACGCGCCCATAATCCTTGAAACCATCGAAAAGGATACCAAGCTCCAGCTTGCGGCTGCGGCAGACCTCATAGAACACCATATACATCCCCCACACCAGCGGTGTGCAGATGAAGAGAGAGAGCAGCAGGCCAAGGATGTACAAGTTTCCCACTCCGTCGGTGGTGTCCATCATGAGCTGTGCGGTCACGGATACACACAAATAGATCAAGGCAACCACGGCTGCCATCCCCCAATTGCCGGCCAAAGCCTCGCTGGCTTCCCGGCGCAGCATTGAATTTTCTTTCAGCATAGTCAATGTATGGTTAGCGTTCACAGAAAACGGTTTCTTATTCCACAATGGTTACCCATCCGTGTGTGTCCGGCTCGTCGCCATACTGGATGCCGCGCAGCTTGTTGTAGAGCTTGGTGCAGACAGGCCCCGGCTTGCCGTCCTTGGAAAGGATGTAGGCGCGTCCGTTCTCAGGATCGTCGATGCGCAGGATGGGGCTGATGACGGCAGCCGTGCCGCAGGCTCCCGCTTCCTCGAAGGTGGACAGCTCCTCTTCGGGCACGGGACGGCGCTCCACCTTCATGCCCATGTCCTCGGCCAGCTGGATGAGGCTCTTGTTGGTGATGGAGGGCAGGATGGAGGTGGACAGGGGAGTGATGTAGGTGTTGTCCTTGATGCCGAAGAAGTTGGCGGCCCCACACTCGTCCATATACTTCTTCTCCTTCGCATCGAGATAGAACTCGGCAGAGTAGCCGCCGTCGTGGGCTTCCTTGCTGGCACGGAGACTGGCCGCATAGTTTCCGCCAACCTTGAAAGTGCCTGTGCCTAAGGGAGCCGCGCGGTCATACTTGCGGGTGATGACGTAAGGAGTGGCGGCGAAACCGCCTTTGAAATACGGACCTACGGGCGTCACGAAGATCAGGAAGAGATATTCCTTAGCCGGCTTTACGCCCACTTGCGCCCCTGTGCCGATCAGCAGCGGACGGATGTAGAGCGAGGCGCCGCTTTCGTAGGGAGGGATGAAGCGCTCGTTCAGTTTCACTACCTTGATCACGGCTTCCCGGAAACGCTCCGTGGAGAGTTCGGGCATCAGAATGCCCCGGCAGGTGGACTGCAGGCGGGCAGCGTTTTCCTCCAGACGGAAGATGCGGATCTTCCCGTCTTTCCCGCGATAGGCTTTCAAGCCTTCGAAGGCTTCCTGCCCGTAGTGCAGACAAGTGGCGGCCATGTGGAGAGGAATGGTTTCCTCGCTACACACTTCCAGCTCGCCCCATTGTTCGTTACGATAGTAAATTCTCACGTTGTAATCTGTCTTCATGTACCCGAAGGACAGATTGGACCAATCGATTTCGTTCATGTCTTTAGAATATTTAGTTAAGTTTGTGCAACATTTTGCACAAAAATAAGCTTTATTCTTCAGACTTTTGCTTTTCTTCCAACAATTTTTGCACTTCCTGGTCAGCTTTTGTCAATTTATCGCTGCAAAAGGCTATAATTTCATTGGCTTCCGCGATTTTTTCGGCCAGCTGGTCGATTTCCAGCTCATTGTTGTCTATCTGGCGGACGATGGTCTCCAAGCGCGCGATGGCTTGGGAATAGGATTCTTTTTTCTTAACCATAAGCGATTCTGTTAGCGTTGGTGAATGATGATCTGTATATCGCCGCAAAGGTAACCTTTTCTATGTTACGGTCAAACAAAAAACGGTTTGCGAACAGGGCAACCGCATCCAAACAGGACGCAAGTCCGAGACGGGCTTTCATCACACCCATTGTCTCCTTGTCCCGATGCGTGCGGACATTCAGGACAGGTTGGCAGGCGGTAGAAGCGGAGAGGGAACGGCCTTGTCCTTCCAGATCGTTTGTCGGGAAAACGCGCGTTTTCTCTTCAAAATGATGTGTATTTCACGTATATGCTGACATGTCATCTTTTCAAAACAGCCCAAATAGAATCGGATATTGTATGCATATCGAACAAACATGCAAAAAAAGTCACGTTTGGGGGCCGAGGACGTTTCATCAGGGTGCTTATCATGCGTGGTAAGGGGTGCCTGCCACGCGTGCAGCGTTTCCTTATCGTGCGTGCGGCGTTTCCTTACCACGCGTGAAAAGGAAACGGATCATGCGCACGGAGGGGACGAAGGGGGTGTTTTCCGGCATTTTCGGGCGGGGAAGAGGGTGTCGGGAGGCTATTTGAAATGTATGGATTTCGCTATCACCCTAAAAGACAGTCCTCTGTGGATTTCCGTTCCGTTTTTTGGAACGGACCAGTCCCGTTGGACGGAAAAAGCGATTCTGAGAAGGATGGAAATGCAAAATGTCAAATTGTAACTCCCCCTCCCCAGTCTCATGCCAATCGCTGAGAAGACGGTTGGTATTATTCGCATAGCATCTCTCACGGGCATCTTGAAACAAAGCTTAAGGGCTTGCAGCTCAGGATTCCGACTCTTCTTCCCCCTTGCCCTCATTCTCCTCTCCCTCTTCATTCTTCAGCTTTCTGATGTATTCCGAGGGAATGGCCCCAAACTCATCTTTGAAGCACTGGCGGAAATAATACAAATTGTTCATGCCCACCCTGAAGGCGATTTCCGAAATGTTGTGCTTGCCTTCCAACAAGAGCTTCTCGGCAAACTGCATCTTCACCTTCCGCACATATTCGGTGGTGGACAGGCCGGTCAGGGCTTTCATCTTGCGGTAGAGCGTGCTTCCGCTCATGCACATCTTGTCAGAAAGATAACCGATGTCCACCTTGTCCGAAGAGAGGCGGGCCTCGATCAGCTTGTTTATCTTCTGCAAGAACTCATCGTCTATTTTATTCAGCGTCTCTAATGCGGCGGCTGATTTCTCGTGCTGCACGCCTTTGCCTTTGAGGCTGAAATGCTCGACCAGCTTCCGGCGGCTTTGCAGGAGGTTCTCGATGCGGCTCCTCAGCAAGCTGGCGCTGAAAGGCTTGGTGAGATAGGAGTCGGCGCCCACGGCATAGCCCTCCTCCTTGTCCTGGATGGAATCCTTGGCGGTGAGCAGGATGATGGGGATGTGGCTGGTCCGCACATCTTTCTTCAGCTCCCGGCACATCTCGTTTCCGTCCATGCCGGGCATCATGATGTCGCTCACGATGATGTCCGGGATTTCCTTCAGGGCACACTCCATGCCTTCCTTGCCGTTGGCGGCGGCATGCACCTCGAAAGTATCGCAGAAAGAGTCCGCGATGTAGTTGCGTATGTCCGCATTGTCCTCCACGATGAGCAGGATGGGGAAGTTGCTGTCTGCGACTTCTCTCTCGTTTCCAAGCCCGCTCTCCGCCAAGCCGTCTGCCGAGTCGGCATGCAAGACGTTAGGATAATAATTGTCGGTCAGCAGACTGACGCAGAAGGTGCTGCCTGCATTGGGGGCACTCTCCACACTGATTTCCCCCTCGTGCAGCTCCACCAGGTTTTTCACCAGCGAAAGGCCGATGCCCGTTCCCGAAGCCTGATGCTTGCCGCCTTCTTGGTAATAGCGTTCAAAGATGTGCGGCAAAGCTTCCGGACGGATGCCATAGCCGGTGTCGCTCACGTAAAGATCGGTGTAGCGCACGCCAGCCCGCTCCGTCTGCCGGATGCCGATGGTGATGCTTCCCTGCTCCGTGTACTTGATGGCATTGGACAGGAGGTTTTCCAGCACGGTGCGGACAACCTCCACGTCAAAATAGAGAACAATGTCTGACGGCGGCAGCTCCAGCCTGATCTCGACGTTCCCTTTCTGGTTCAGCTCCTTGTAACGAAGGCCGATTTCGTGCACCACGCTCACGATGTTTCCCCTGCTGACGCAAAGCTTCTTGTTCTGTGTCTCGGTCTTGCGGAACTCCAGGATCTGATTGATCAGGTTCAGCAGCCGGATGGCGCTTTGGTGGATGACGGCTATCTTCTGCGCGTCTTTGGCGGAAAGCGTGTCGCTCTTCTGCAGATCTTCCAGCGGGCCGACAATCAGGGTGAGCGGGGTGCGCAGTTCATGGGTGATGTTGGTGTAGAAACGCAGCCGCTCGTTGTTCAGCTCCTGTTCGTGCTCGTGGTTCTGTTTCTCCAGCTTATAGAGTGTTTCAGCATCCAGCCTTTTCTTATAGACATAGAAGATGAAGAACAGGACGGTCAGAAACGCCAGCAGATACAGCAGATTGGCCCACCACGTCTGCCACAAGGGAGGAGCGATGTGGATGTCAATGGAGGCAATCTCGTCTGACCATTCCTGGTTGTGCATGCGGGTCTTCACCTGAAACTGATAGGTACCGGGATTCAGGTTGCGGAACGTGACGTTGTTGGTGGCGACGGTGTACCAGGAATCTTTCAGTCCTTTGAGCATATAGGCATACTCCACATCGCCCGCAAGCGCATAGTTTTGCACATTGAAGGCAATGCTGAAGCTGTTTTGGTCGGCATCCAGCCAAATGCTCTGCCGTCCGTTCAGCGAAAGCACAGACGGCTGATCCGCATCGTTTTCCATGGGGCCGTAGATTTCGATGTGGTTGATGAAGGCAGGCGGGGATTCCCTTTCCTGCAACACAGCTTCCGGATCGAAATAACAGAGTCCGTTGAGAGCGCCAAAGTAGAGTTTGCCGTCCTTCCCGCGAACAGCGCATTCCCGGCAAAAACTTCCCGCAGGCATGTTGTCACGCCGCTCGTAATTATAGAAGACCTGCTTGTCATGCAGGTAACAGCCGATGCCCCTGTTGGTGCTGAACCACAGGTTGCCTGCCGTGTCTTCCTCAATGGCCTGAATGTGAGTGTTGTTCAGCCCGTTCTCGCGGCGATAGACCTGATATTCCCAGCTTTGCAACGAAGGGAAGCAGACCAGGCCGTCGCCCGTGGCTGCCCACAGCTGCTGGCGGCTGTCGATATAGAGATCGTTCAGGGTGTTGGAGGGGAAACGGCTTTTCACATCAAACAAGGCGATTTCGTTGTACTGTTCGTCATACACTTTCAATCCGTCTCCAAAGAACCCCACCCAGACTCTCCCCATGGGGTCTTGAAGGATGCAGCGCACCAGGTCATTGGTCGATCCGAAACGCTTCTTTACCGTATGCTCATCCCTGTCTATCACCAGCATGCCTCCGCTGGTGGCTGTCCAGATCATGCCGTTTTTATCCTCATAAAACGAACGGACATCAATGTCGGCCAGCTGAGGGGGGAGTATCTGCCGAAAAGTCCGCGTGCGGACGTTGTAGAACAGGATTCCTCCCGAAAAGACACCAAACCAAAGGTTGCCGCGCGAGTCACACAGGGCAGCCTGCACAGAGTGCGGACGGCGAGGGAAGACATGATAATCGGCAATGCGCCGGTCTCCGCTGAAGACGTTGATCTCTCCCTTGTCAGTGCCAATCCAGAGGTTGCCTTTCCTGTCAAAACAAGCGCTGGAGACGGTCTTGTCGGTCAGGTTCTTGTCATTGGTGCTGTAGAAAGGAGAATATTTGTATACAGAGAAAAGAGGCGGTTCCTGCACAATGAAGTTGATGCCTCCACCCCAGGAACCGGCCCAAATGTTGCCAAACGAGTCTTGCTTCAGGCAACGGATGGTAGACCTGGACAAACCGAACTCGTCATCCCCTTCCCTGAGGAAAGTGAACTGGGGAGTCTTGTCCGTATGAAACAAATGCTGGGAAAGATCTAAAATGGCAATGCCTCCGAACTCCATGGCGATCCACAGTGTGTTGTCGTCCATCTGCTGGATGTCATGCACCCGGTAAGACAAGTTCTTTTCCGCATCGTCGAAACGGATGAAGTTTTCGTCTTCGGGATTATACAAAGCCAGACCATTGTCCGTCCCTATCCAAACATTGCCGTTCGGATCGCGATAAATACAGGCTATCTCGTTGCCAGGCAGGCTGTGCGGGTCATCCGGATCGGCGAGAAAGTTTTTGGCTTTCCGCTCCTTCACCGAGAGGATGCTGAGCCCGTGACGCACATGCCCGATGAAGAGGTCTCCATTCTTACTCTCGACCGCGCACCACACCTGATCGTTGACAAATCCCGCTACGTTTTCGGTAGAATAATGAGTAAACGTCCCCTTCTTTTTGTCAAAATAGTCCACTCCTCGCCAATAGGTGCATATCCACAGATTCCCATCGCCGGAAGCCGTGATGTCCGTCACGTCGTCCGTGGCCAGACTGGCCGGATCGTCTTCGGAATGCAAATAATTGCTGAAAGTCCCGTCGGTATAATGGTAAGCGTTCAGCCCCGCCCGTTGGGTGCCTATCCAGAGAATGGAATCCTGGGGATCATCAAACACACAATTCAATTCGTTCCCCGTGACCCACGGCCTTGCAGGATTTTCCTTTCTATAATAAGGAGTGAAACGAAGGCCGTCGAACAGGTTCAAGCCCTCTTCTGTGGCAAACCACAGGAAGCCTCTCTTGTCCTGCGCTATGCTTACAACATGGTTGTTGGACAAGCCTTCCCGGACATCCAAACGTTTGACCACGTATGACTGTGCATGGGCGCAAAAGCCGTTGCAGGCAGAAAAGAGAATAAGCAGGATGGTCTGAAAGATAATGTTCTTTTTCATGGCTACTTTTATATATCATTCGTCAAAAATACGAATTTTATCAGTTTACAAAACCTAACGGATCATTCATTGCACGATTTCGATCCATTCATTGCATGATTTCTATACCTTTTTTCTGCCCGCTTGGCAGCCTTTTTTATTGCTGACAGAAAAGCAGCCTTCGTTTTACACACTTAGCCACCCGAAAAGGATTTCGTTAAATCAGTCAGCCGGACGAGGCAAATCAGTTAATGCACGATTTGTGCCCACTTTTTGCACGATTCGTTGCGGGCGATTAAAAACCGTTAACCTACCTTTGCAATGCCAGTTTGCGCAAACAGGCTGGCATAACAGAATTGTTTAACTTTAAAAGGAATATTTATGAAGAAGCATTTCCTTCACGTCCCCTTGTGGACATTTCTTTCGCTGGCTTTATGGATGACCGGGTGTAGCGATGACAACGACTACGCCGATGTGGACGGCCAAAGTCCCACGCTCGCCTTTACTGCCCAGCACGTTCAAAGTGCGACAGGCCGGACCTTTACCGTAGCAGGTAAAGTGACCGATGCAGACGGCATCGCGACCATCCGGCTGGTATGCTCGGATCTGTACTTAGACAAGACCATCGATCTGATCGAGATCTATGGAGAACCTCAGACTTCGTATGATCTGTCTTACAATTTCACCACCAAAGCCAATGAGCTTGGCGAACGGTTCACCATTGCCGTTACGGTAACGGATGTTGGCGGACGCAGCGTTACCCAAGACGTGCTGGTAACGATGGACGGTGACTTTGAGAATCCTACTTTTGTATCGGGCGCGCCTGATGACGGCGGTCTGCTGCCCGTGATCCTGCGCGAAGGCGAGACACCGACACTGGAGCTGAACATTGCCCTGAGCGATGACCGCGGATTGGATTACATTGAGGTGGACATCGAAGGCATCGACGGGTTCCCCGACCGGAAAGAGCTGAACGCACAGGCCGAAGGCACGTACACCCGCACCGTCACCTTCCCGTTTGACGTGCAGGAATACAGCTATACGGTGGCCGTTGCCGACACAGCCGGCAAGATCGTGACCCGCGCCGCCACCATCAACGTGACCGACGTGATGGACTATGAAAAGATGTACCTCTCCGACGTGGCTACTGAGGCCGAACTGACCGCTGACGTATTCGGCGTGCCGATGTGCATAGACCATACAGGCGAATACCAGTATCAGGCAATCTACTACAATGCGCAGGCAGGTACGGAAGTGTACTTCTTGCCCGTCGCTTCCAGCTTCTCTGTACGCTACGGCATCAACTCGAGCGACGAGAGCCGCCTGACCAACGACCCGGCTCTGCTGACACCGTTCATCTTGGACGAGCCGAACGCTTATTACGTCATCAACATCGACATCTTGAACCTGACCTACGAGTTTGTAAAGACCTATCCGGCATCGGAGGCACAAGACCCGTGGCCGACATCGATGGTTTACGGCACCGCCACCATGGACAAATGGAACGATGGCGGCAGCACCATGATGGACTTCACCTTCGGCCTCACCTCTACGAACCCGACCGAAGTGGTAGCGTTCACGCAAGACACCACCAACCCGCACATCTTCTACAGCGAGCCGATGGATCTGGCCAGCGGTGAACAGATGAACTTCATCATCCACAACTATCACACCGACCAGTGGTGGAACTTCGTGCGCTGGTGCAGCATCAGCGACACCGACCTTGATGTATTCGGCTACTACACGGGCAGCGCATTCAAGAACCCCGACTACACCGGCCCGACCAATCAAAACGATGTATGGTCCAAACCGACTGTAACGACCGGCGGCACTTACCGCTTCTACTTCGACTCACATCTGGGTAGGGCTAAATTGATACGAGAGTAATTAACCTATTATAATATCTAAATATGAGAAAGCAACTATTTCTAATTGTATCTCTGATGTTGCTGTCCCTCTGCGGCTATGCCCAAGAGAAGATTACAGTGACAGGCGTAGTGACTTCTAGTGCCGACCAACTGCCATTGATCGGGGCTACAGTTCAAATAAAAGGCACGGGCACGGGAAGCATCACCGACATCGACGGCAACTTCTCGGTGAAGAATGTGCCCGCAGACGGCGTGCTGGTGTTCTCCTCCATTGGCTACACCACACAGGAAATCGAAGTGAACGGACGCACCTCCATCAACGTGGTGCTCGACGAAGCGACCGAACTGCTCGATGAAGTGGTGGTCATCGGTTATGGTGCCGTGAAACGCCGCGACCTGACCAGCTCCATCTCGTCAGTGAAAGGGGAAGAAATCACCCAGACTGTCACCGGCAATGCCATGGACGCTATCCAAGGCAAGATCAACGGTGTGCAAGTGTCCAGCGGTGGCGGACCGGGCACAACGCCTAAGGTCATCATCCGTGGTGTCACCACCGTCAACGGTTCAGACCCTCTCTATGTAGTGGACGGCATGCCCATCAGCGGGAACATCAACTTCCTCAATTCCAATGACATCGAAAGCATGGAAGTGCTGAAAGACGCATCGGCAGCCGCCATCTACGGTACCCGCGCGTCCAATGGTGTAATCCTGATCACCACCAAGAAAGGCAAAGCCGGCAAGACTACGGTCAACTTCAACGCATCGGTGGGCTTCCAGACCATCGCCAAGCCCGACGTAGCAGGACCGGCCGAATATAAGGAAGTGTTCAACACCCGCTATGCCAACGACGGCACCACTTCCATCTGGAACGACACCGGCGCCACTACCAACCCCGGCGGAACGGACTGGTGGGACACTGTAGTGAACAAGACCGCTTTGGTGGAGAACTATGCCCTCAACATCTCTGGCGGCAACGACAAGCTGATCTATTCGTTCAGCCTCGGCTACTACCGCAACAACTCGCAGTTTGACGTAGGCTACTGGGACAAGATCAACGCCCGCCTCAACCTGGAGTACACCTTTAATAAATATGTGAAATTCGGCTTCGATATATCACCGCGCGTGGAATCGTGGGATGACACCAACAGCCAGTTCTCATCGGCCATGGCCATGGACCCCACCACACCTGTCTACAAACCCCAAGACCAATGGGTGGACAATGAGTACAACAACTACGAACGTTCGTACAACAACCAGACGTGGAACCCCGCCGGCTCTATCGCCCGCCAGAACTCTCACTCACGCGAAATGGGTGCCATCGTCAACACTTACCTGCAGGTGAACCCCATCAGCCAGCTGACCCTGCGCACACAGTTTGCCGCCAACGCGCACTACCGCCGGTCTGACTCGTTCACGCCGCTGTTCTTCATCCACACGCTGGAACAGGCCGACCGCAGCCGAGCCCAACGCAGCATGAACGAATGGCTCGACTGGAACTGGACCAACACGGCCACCTACATCGAAACGTTTGCCGAGAAGCACAACCTCAATGTCATGGCCGGTTTCACAGCCGAACGCTATGCCTCGTATGACGTTTGGGGCAGCCGCTACAACATTCCCAACAACATGGACGTAATGCAGGAAGTGAACGCCGGCGAATCGGGCACGGCAGAAGCCACCGGCGGATCAAGCTTCAACACCATGGTCTCTTTCCTGGGCCGTGTGATGTACAACTATGACAACCGCTACTACATCTCCGCATCCATCCGTGGTGATGGTTCATCGCGATTCCCCTCTGGCAACAAATATGCAGTCTTCCCCTCGGTATCCGCATCATGGCGTGTCACGGCCGAAGACTTCATGCAAGACCAGAAGATATTCGATGACCTGAAAATTCGCGGCGGCTGGGGCCGTGTGGGTAACCAAAGTATCGACAACGACGCCCTCCTCACCCTGCTGGGCCAGAACTACTACAACTTCGGCGGCACATTGGCCAGCGGTTACTACGTGTCGGGCGTGGGCAACAACCAGCTGCAATGGGAGACCGTGGAAGACTGGAACGTGGGTCTGGACATGTCGTTCCTGAAATCGCGCCTGAACGTGACGTTCGAATACTTCCAGAAGAAGTCGAAAGACATGCTCTATCAGAAACAGAACATCTTCGCCATCGGTTACCCGGACTGGAACAGCACCGTGTGGATGAACATTGGCAGCATGAAGGCTACGGGATGGGAACTCGGCATCACCTGGCGCGACCAAGTGAACAAGGACTTCTCGTATAACGCCACGCTCAACCTCTCGCAGGTGCGTAACAAGGCGATCAAGTTCTCTGGCGACGGTCCCGTTTACACCGGCGGCTTCAACAGCGACCAGATCATCCGCAACGAAGACGGCGGACTCATCTCACGCTTCTATGGCTATGTGGCCGACGGCATCTTCCAAAACGAGACGGAAATCAACGCACATACCGACGAGCACGGCAACAAGATCCAGCCCAATGCCCAACCCGGTGACATCCGTTTCCTCGACCTCAACCATGACGGCACACTCGACGATAACGACAAGACCTTCATCGGCAATCCTTATCCCGACCTGATGGTAGGCTTGAACCTCGGACTGAAGTATAAGAACATCGACTTTGCCGCCAACTTCTACGGCACCTTCGGCAACGACATCTTCAACAAGACCAAGGGTATGTATTCAGGAGCAGGCGGCAGCAACGTATGGGCCGGCACGCTTGAAGAAGCATGGCACGGCGAAGGCACGAGCAACGACATCCCGCGCCTGTCATACAGCGACCTCAACCTGAACTACAACCGTGTGTCGAGCTTCTATGTGGAAGACGGCTCATACCTGCGCTGCAAGCTGCTGCAGGTCGGCTACACCCTGCCCCAGCAATGGATGTCCGGCATGACCCTGCGCCTGTCGTTCTCGGCACAAAACCCATTCACCATCACGGGCTACTCAGGCATGGACCCCGAACGTCCTTCTATGGACGGCAGTGTGATTGAGACCGGTATCGACAATACCGCTTACCCCAATCCCCGCACGTTCTTGTTTGGCATTGACTTAACATTCTAATCTTCAATGAATATGAAAAAGATATTTACTATATTTGTTTTGGCCTGCACGCTGATGTTCAGCACCACATCATGCGAAGACTTCCTGACCGAGGAAGTGCGCGGCTCACAGAACCTGGACACTTACTTTGCCTCCATCGATGACGCAGAGGCATACGTGACAGGCTGCTACGAGGCTCTGACCTGTAGCGGCTGGTGGCAAATCAACACAGTATGGCTGCTCTCCGAGATGTGCAGCGACGATGCCTGGATGGGCAACACCACCCAGAGCCAAAGCGACTACATCTCGCTGGCACACTATCAAGGAAACGGCGCCAGCAACGGTCCCATCTCCAACTTCTGGCAGTATCGCTACAAAGGCATCCTGCGCTGCAACATCGGTATCGAGCGCATCTCCGCCCTCGACGTGGAAGACACGGAGTTGCGCGACCGCTTCGTAGCCGAGCTCCGCTTCCTTCGCGCCTTCTTCTATTTTGAGCTGAACCGCAACTTTGGCGGCGTACCTCTCATCACCGGCTTCCTGATGCCCGAAGAGATCAGCGGCATCACCCGCTCCACGACCGAAGAGGTGTATGACTTCATCGAGGCCGACCTCAAGGCCGCAGCCGAGGTACTGCCCCAACGCAGCGAATACAGCGCGGACGACGCAGGACGTGCCACCCGAGGCGCCGCCTTGGGACTGCTGGGCAAAGTCTATCTCTATCAGGAAGACTGGGAAGAAGCCCGCGACGCCCTTCAGACGGTGATAAGCGAAGACGAATATGACCTGCTCGACGAATTCGGCCAAGTATGGGATGTGGAATATGACAACAGCATAGAAAGCCTCTTCGAAGTGCAATACACCTACGATCCCGTTCAGGCTACAGGCGGCTCGCTGGCCACAGTAACCGGCTGCCGCAACGGCCCCGGCGACGGCTGGAGCTGGTGCCAACCCACAGCTAACCTGGAAGCCGCCTATATCGAGGCCGGTGACACCGAACGCCTGCGCTGGACCATCATCAAGACCGGCTGCACCGAAATCGCAGGCGAGGAGAACTTTGAGGAGTTCATCACGAACAGCCAAGGTCTGTCCAACTACGATGAACTTGTGGAAGAGTTCGGCTTTGAGCCCAACACCTACATCATCGACCCCGGACAGCACAAGTCAGCCCGCGTCATCCGCAAGTACTTCCTCCCGACACAAGACCGTCCCGAGGTGTACAACACCGATAAAAGCCCGCTCAACCACCGCATCCTGCGGTATGCTGACGTGCTGCTGATGTATGCGGAGGCCTGCAACGAATTGAATGACGACGTGAACGCCCGTGCCGCGCTCAAGGAAGTGCGCGACCGCGTCCACCTGCCCGAAGTGACCGCTTCAGGCACGGAACTGCGCGATGCCATCCGTCTGGAACGCCGTCTGGAGCTCGCTTTCGAGCAAAACCGCCTCTACGACATCCGCCGCTGGAAGGACGATGCCGGACAACCCCTCATCGCCAGCATCCTCGGCCCCAACGGCAGCTTCGTGCAGTGGAACCTGAACGAGGAGACCCGTGACTTATACGAATGGGAAAACCAGGGCGAGTCGAGCGACAAGGGCAGCACGTTCAATGTGGATCGTGACCTCGTGTTCCCCATTCCTCTGTATGAAGTGACAATGTCCAACGGTTCCATCGAACAAAATCCGTATTGGAATTGACAGACTATTTATGGTTAAGGAAACAATGCCGTAAAAAGCGATTGCTTCAATAAGATTAAACCTGTATCTTTGTCGCGGATATATTTCGGAAACGGAGTTATCCGCGACTTTCTTTAATGCGAATTAACAACGGATATCATAAACATGAAACATCACTTTTCTTCTCTTTACCTGGCAGCCGCCTTGTCATTCGGCCTGGCCGCCTGTAGCGATGACGCTCCTGCCGCATCCGGCCAGCCCGATCCCGATCCCGTGCCTGAAAACAGTGTGGAACGGACGGTGACAGTAGATGCCGGCCAAGTGTTCCAAACCATCGACGGCTTTGCCGCTTCCGACTGCTGGTCGCCCAATTACGTAGGCCGCACCTGGACGAAAAGCCGCGAAGGCATTACGGAACTCCTCTTCTCCTCGGAGATCATAAACGGACAGCCGCAAGGCATCGGACTCTCTCAATGGCGTGTCAATCTGGGCGGCGGCACCGCCCAACAAGGAGACGCCAGCGACATCACCGACAAATCCCGCCGCGCGGAATCTTACCTCAACGATGACCTCTCTTACGACTGGAGCCGCTGCGAAGGACAACGCTACTTCATGCAGCGTGCCGACGAGTTAGGGTGCGAGAACTTCATCCTGTTCAGCAATACCCCTCCCGTGCAATACACCATCAACGGGAAAGGCTACTCCAATCAAGGAGGCGCCTCCAACCTGAAACCTGAACACTACGGTGACTTCGCCGCCTACATGGCTGAAGTGGCCGCCCACTACGAAAACGAGGGTTACCACATCTCCCACATTTCCCCTGTCAACGAGCCGCAATATGACTGGGGAGACCCCAGCCAAGAGGGAAGCGGATGGACCAACGACGAGATCGCCGCTTTGGCGCGCGAGCTGGACGCAGCCCTGAGCGGACAAGGACTGTCCACCGAAATCCTGTTGGGAGAAGCCGGCGACTGGGAATATCTCTACCAAGTGAAAAACGACGCCAAACGCAGCGATGTCATCAACGCTTTCTTCACGCCTGGCTCTTCTGCCTACGTGGGAGACCTGGCACATGTCCGTTCCCTGATCGGCGGGCACAGCTATTGGACAGACGGGACATGGGACGGCATGCGCGACGTGCGCGAACGAGTGGCGCGAGCAGCCGCCTCAAACAACCTGCGGGTATGGCAGACAGAATGGAGCATGCTGGGCGACAACTACAGTTCCACAGAGTTCGGCACTTACGACGCCGCCACCGAAATGGACATCGCCCTCTACATGTCACGGGTGATTTACAACGACCTCACGGTAGCCAACGTTTCCTCGTGGAGCTACTGGACCTCCATGGACGTTTCCCGATGGGGACATAAAAACCGTTTCCTCCTGATTTCGCTGGTTCCGGCTGGAGGTGTGGATGGCGACATCGAGCAGGAAGGCTCTTATCAGGCGACGGCTACCCTATGGGTGCTGGGCAACTACAGCCTCTTTATCCGCCCCGGCTACCAGCGCATCGCCTTGAACCAAACCGAATCCATGTACTTCTTCGGTTCCGCCTACCTCTCGCCGGACAAGAAGCGCATCGTAGCTGTTTATACCAATTACTCTGACCGTCCCGTCCGCCTGGCTGAAACCCGTACCAGCTGGCCGGGTGAGCCGCAAACCATCACCACCTACACCACCACCCTGAACAAGCACCTGCAGGAAGCGACCGTAGCCGCAGGCAATCCGGTGGTGGTCGAAGCGGAAAGCGTCACAACCGTAGTGTATGACTTATAAACCATGAACCCCACATTAACTTAAAAGGAACCGCTTATGAAAAACTGTTCAATCCTCTCCGCACTCCTCTGTGCCCTGCTGATGTGGACATTGCCCATGCACGGACAAGTCTCGTTTGGCACACCGGAGAAATTCAACGACGGATGGCTGTTCACGCTGTCCGATGACTCTGCCATGATGGCCGCCTCCTATGATGACAGCCAATGGCGCAAACTCAACCTGCCTCACGACTGGTCCATCGAAGGACAGCTCTCTCCCACGCTGGCCAGCTGCACAGGCTACTTGCCAGGCGGCATAGGCTGGTATCGCAAGCACTTCACCCTGACCGACAGTGCCGCCCGCCATTACATCTACTTTGAGGGTGTGTACAACCGCAGCGAAGTCTACCTGAACGGCCACTTGCTGGGCAAACGCCCCAATGGCTACATCTCGTTTATGTACGACCTGACCCCTTACCTGCAACCGGGCGAGAACGTGCTGGCCGTCCGCGTGGACCACAGCCGCTACGCCGACTCACGGTGGTACACCGGCTCTGGCATCTACCGCGACGTATGGCTGATCGCCGCACCTGAAATCCATATCTCCCAATGGGGAATAGGCTGGAAAGCGACCTCTATCACCGACCGTAAGGCCGTGGTGGAAGTAGATCTGCAAGTGGAAAAACACGTGGATGCCAACGGGAAACTGGAAATGCGGGCCACCCTGCTGGATGCAGCCGACAAACAAGTGGCACGAAACACCTACCGCATTTCCGACCGGAAAAAAGGAATTGCCTTGGGCAAACTGAACTTGAATGTCTCCCGCCCGCACCGCTGGTCTATAGATGATCCTTATCTCTACACGCTCCGCACGGAACTATACCAAGGCGGACAGCGCATCGACGGCTGCGAGACGACTGTGGGACTGCGCACGCTCACCTTTGACCCCAACAAAGGATTCGCCCTGAACGGCCAATGGATGAAAGTGAAAGGTGTCTGCCTCCATCACGATGCCGGCGTGCTGGGTGCCGTGGTGCCTCCCGAAGTGTGGGAACGCCGTTTGCGCAACCTCAAGGAAATGGGTGCCAACGCCATTCGCATGAGCCACAATCCGCAAGCGCCTGTTGTCTACGACCTCTGCGACCGTCTGGGACTGCTTATCATGGACGAAGCCTCCGACGAGTGGGAATTTCCCAAGCGCAAATGGGTGAAAGGCTGGAACAAAGGGGAGCCGAACTTCGACGGATCCTTTGACTTCTTCGAGGAATGGATCGAACGCGACGTGACCGACATGGTGCGCCGCGACCGCAACCACCCCTCTGTCTTCCTGTGGAGCATCGGCAATGAAGTGGACTACCCCAACGACCCTTACTCACACCCCATCCTGGACGGAACGACCATCAACCAACCCATGTTCGGTGGCTATAATCCCGACGCACCCGACGCTATGCGCATCGGCAAGATAGCCAAGCGGCTGGCGGCCTGCGTACGGTCTGTAGACACTTCCCGTCCCGTGACCGGCGCACTGGCAGGAGTCGTCATGTCCAATCAGACGGAATATCCCGAAGCCGTGGACGTGGTGGGCTATAACTACACAGAAAACCGCTACGCCGAAGACCATGCCACCTATCCCGACCGCACCATCTATGGAAGCGAGACCGGTTCTGGCATCGACGCATGGTATGCCGTGAAAAACAACGACTTCATCTTCGGACAGTTCATCTGGACCGGAACGGACTATCTGGGTGAAGCGGGCGCATGGCCTTCACGCGGGCTCTACACAGGCCTGCTCGACTTCGGCAGTTTCAAGAAGCCGCGCGGCTGGCACCGTGCATCGCTCTGGAGTGAAAAGCCTGTCACCTACATCGGCACGTATCCCAAGCACGACTACCTCTCGCCTGACGCATGGGACATCTGGAACTATGAGCCGGGACAAAACATCCGCGTAGTCTGCTACACCAACGCGCCGCAAGCCCGCCTGCTACTGGACGGCAAAGTAGTGGGTGAGATGAAACCCTACGAAACGAAAAGCGGCATCATCCATTGGGACATTCCCTTCCAAGCAGGCGAACTGAAAGCCGAAGGCTGTGACGCGGAAGGAAAGGTCTTGTCTTCCTACACCATCCGGACTTCCGGACGACCCTATGCCATCCGGGTCAGTGCTGACCGCACCCGCCTGTCAGCCGCCCGTGCCACAGCCCACATCACTGTAGAGGTGGTGGATGAAGAAGGAGTAGTGGTCAAGCTGAGCGATAACGACATCACCTGCCGCATCGAAGGGCCAGCCCGCCTCTTAGGGTTGGAAGGCTCTGACAACAGCGACATGAGCGACTATACCGACAACCATCAGCGTGTGTACCACGGAAGGCTGCTGACCTACATCCAAACCACTGGAGAGAAAGGCAGCATCCGCGTCCGTTTCACCTCCCCCTTGCTGAAAGGAGCGGAAATCACTTTGGAAGCTGAGTAAAACAGGCATGACATAAAAAAGGCAGGCCAGCGCAGGTTTCACGGTTCCTTTTTCAGGCTTTATCCGTGTCATCTGACTTGCCTGCCTTTTTTGTTCCGTTATGGCCTGCACCACATACACTTATCAGAGACGTTTTCAGATATTGATAGTGAAACAGAATTGATCCAACGAAAATGTGGAGACGATTTGTCGCGTCTCATCGCCAGTAGCCCGTCTGAACGGCTCTTTTTCGGATCAGACGGAAAATACGGTTGCGAAGCATTATTGGATACTTGGCCAACGAAGCAATAATACTTGGCCATCGAAGCAATATTAAATGGCCAACGAAGCAATAATACTT
>CALUOU010000047.1 GCA_944322335.1 uncultured Bacteroides sp. | reverse complement strand
AAGCAAGCTGCATTAACAAAGCAAGCAAGCTGCGTTAACAAAGCAAGCAAGCTGCGTTGGCACAGTACGCAAGCTCCGTTGGAGCAGATAACGTTTTGGCAAAAATTGGAATCACTCTTACAAGGCAGACCGCATTCTTTGTCCATTAGCCATCATAAAAAGCAGAGCTGGGAGACACAATGGCTATCCCTTTACTAAAAAATGTTTTGAGCGCAGTCGCCCGCAGCTCTACAACGTTGCGGCGCGGATCTTTCACCCTTAGTATTCATATTCCCCTGCTGAATCCTTCACGCCTTCACGGAAAAGCCATTCATCTGTATATCAGACGGATCCGGTGAATGATACACCCTACGGCATGTCTTCACAGGGTTTTCCTTGCTTTCACCGGAAAATGCTTATATCCAGACGCTTCCGGTGAAACTTCACATCCAAGACCTTTTTTACGGCTTGCTTTCACCTTCCGCCATGTGAGACATCCCGGTCTGTCTCATCTGTGAATGATTTGTATACCCCGCTTGAATGATTTGTGCACATTCCCATCCGCTCATGAGAGACTGAACATGCCGTCCGAATGGGATGTTGGCGGAGAGGCGCGGTTGCCGGAGCGTCCATCAGCGTGAAGATGCCTCCCATATCCTCCACTGCCGGAGTCCTGGCGATCAGTCTTGCCGTGGAGCAAGCCAGGAACGGCAACGGAGTGACCGAAAGAGAAGGCAAATGAAAGCTTTTAGAAAATCGGGAACTCAAAAAATTGTCAAACCTATCGATAATACAGAAAAATTCTGTAAGTTTGCCCCATCAAAAAAAACATTTGAATGCAACATGGAACATCCTTTGTCTTTATTCCGGTTCTGCCCCAAGTGTGGCTCGCCGCGCTTTGAGGCACACAATTTCAAATCAAAGAAATGTGCCGACTGCGGTTTTACCTATTATTTCAATCCCTCGTCTGCCACAGTGGCGCTCATCGTCAACGGTCAAGACGAACTGCTGGTGTGCAGACGGGCCAAAGATCCCGCCAAAGGGACACTGGACTTGCCGGGCGGATTCATCGACATGGATGAGACCGGCGAAGAGGGAGTGGCCCGCGAAGTGAAAGAGGAGACAGGCATGGAGGTGGTGAAAGCGGAATACCTGTTTTCACTGCCCAACATTTACTTATATTCGGGTCTGAATGTGCATACGCTCGACATGTTTTTCCGGTGCACCGTGCGCGACCTTTCGCACTATCGGGGCATGGACGATGTGGCCGACGCTTTCTTTGTGCCGCTGAAGGAGATCCGTGTGGAGGACTTCGGCCTGCGCTCGGTGCGCGAAGGGCTGAAGCGGTTCCTGTCCATGGCTCAAGCCCGCTGAGCAGCCTGAAGGGATTTCTTGCCTTTTTTGTTCCAAACGGTTTTTTCCGTATCTTTGTCGGGGTGTGCCACACACGCCGGGACTTTTCCCTTACAGAAAGGCCAATTGCTTTTAAGAAAACAAGAATAAACACTAAAACAAATTACGATGATGAAACGCAGATTTTCACGCATCTTTTGCATCGCCCTATGCATGACTCCGCTGATGGCCGCCGCACAGACATATGAAGGAAGCCCTGCCGCCCAACGCCTCTACGAGGAAGGCCGGACACTCTTCCGGCAGAAAGCGTATGCCGCCGCCTTGACCCCGCTCAAAGCTTTTGTCCAACAGACAGAAGCCTGCGGGGAACCGACATCCACAGCAGGCAGCCTGCTGGAGGCGGAATACATGCTGGTGTGTGCCGAATATGAGCTGCACAACCCGCAAAGCACCCGCCTCATCCTGGACTACCTGGACCAGCATCCCGACGCGCCCCAAGCCAACCGGCTCTATGCGCTGGCCGCATCCAACTGTTTTTTCGCAGAGGACTACGAGCAGGCACTGGCCTACTTCAACGCGGCCGACCTCTCCCGACTGGGTGGCGAGGAACGGAACGACATGACCTACCGGCTCGCCTTGAGCCTCCTGAAGACCGGCAACCCCACAGAAGCGGCCGCGTGGTTCAGGGTGGTACAGGAAATGAGCGGCAAATACCGCGAAGACTGCACCTATTATCTGGCTTACATCGCTTATACACAACAACGCTACGATGAAGCCCTGCCAGGCTTTCTGACCCTGCAGGAAAGCGGGAAGTATGGAATATGGGCACCTTATTATATAGCTGAAATCTACTTGAGCAAAGGGCAATATGACAAAGCCGAAATCGTGGCGCAAAACTACCTCTCGGCTTATCCCGGCCAAGAACATGCGGGAGAGATGCATCGGGTGGAAGGAACCGTGCGCTATCACAGAGGCGACTATCAGGCAGCCATGGAGAAACTGGACCGCTACCTGGAAACCGCCCGGACACCCCGGCGCGACGCTCTCTACATGCAAGGCATTGCCTGCTATGAATGCGGCGCTTACACACGGGTGCCGGAATTGCTGGCCGACGTGACCCGCACGGATGACGCCTTGGCTCAGAACGCTTGGCTGCACATCGGCCTGGCCGACCTCGAACTGGACGAGAGAAACAGCGCGCGCATGGCTTTTGAGCAGGCCGCCGCTTCGGATGCTGACCTGAAAGTGAAGGAACAGGCCGCCTACAACCATGCCCTCTGCATCCACGAGACCTCGTATTCAGCCTTCGGCGAATCGGTCACCGTGTTTGAGAAGTTTCTCAACGAATTCCCCCAATCGCAATACGCCGACCGGGTGAGCGGTTACCTGGTGGAAGTCTACATGACCACCCGCAGCTATGAGGCAGCTCTCCAGTCCATCGACCGCATTGCCCGACCGGGACGCTCCATTCTGGAAGCCAAACAAAAGATTCTTTTCCAGTTAGGCACACAGGCTTTCACCAACACCTCGTTTGAAAAGGCCATCGGCCATTTTGACCAAAGCATCGCCTTAGGACAGTACAACCTCCAGACCAAAGCCGACGCATATTACTGGCGGGGAGAATCTTACTATCGCCTGAACCGGTTTGCCGAGTCGGCCCGCGACTTCAGAGACTATCTCTCCCTCACCACCCGGCACGACACGGAAATGTATGCCCTGGCTCACTACAACTTAGGCTACATCGCTTTCCACCAGAAAGACTTCGAAGAAGCGCAAAACCGCTTCCTGAGCTTCGTCCGTCTCCATCGGGAAACGAACAACACGGTGCTGGCCGATGCCTACAACCGCATCGGAGACTGCTACCTGAACGGACGGCACTTCAGCGACGCGCGGCAATATTACACCCTGAGCGAACAGCTCAACACTCCTGGAGGCGACTATGCGCTCTACCAGTCGGGACTGGTGGCCGGCCTCCAGAAGAACTATACCGAGAAAGCGGCACTGCTGGACCAGCTGGCCGCCAAATACCCCGACTCGCCCTACAATGTCAACGCCCTCTACGAAAAAGGCCGTTCCTACGTGCAGAACAACCAAAGCGACCAGGCCATCGCCATCTATCAGGAACTGGTGGATAAATACCCGGCCAGCCCCGTGAGCCGGAAGGCCGCCGCCGAGATCGGACTGATCCATGCCCAGAACAACCGTTTCGCACAGGCCGTGCAAGCCTATAAACAGGTCATCACCCAATATCCTGGCAGCGAGGAAGCCCGCCTGGCCTGGCGCGACCTCAAGTCCCTCTATGTAGACGCCAACCGTGTGGAAGACTTCGCAGCCTTGGCTTCTGAAATGCCAGGCGGCCTCCGTTTCGAGCCGAGCGAACAGGACTCGCTGACCTACATCGCCGCTGAGAAGGTTTACATGAAGGGAGAGCCCCAGCCTGCCAAGGAGAGCTTTACCCGATACCTGCAAACCTTCCCCGACGGAGCTTTCACCCTGAACGCCCATTACTACCTCTGCACCATCGCTCAAACGGAAAAAGACGAGGATGCCGTGCTGGAACATGCCGGGAAGCTGCTGGAATATCCCGACAACCCCTATTCGGAGGAAGCCTTGGTGATGCGTGCCGAAGTCCTGTTCAAACGCAAACAATACGGACAGGCTCTGACTGACTATAAACAGCTGCAGGCCAAAGCCTCCACTCCCGCCCGCCGCCGGCTGGGCACTACGGGAGTGATGCGTTGCGCCGTGCTGATGAAGGACGATGTGGAAACCATCCATGCCGCCACAGCTCTCTTGGGAGAAGCCAAACTGACCCCTGAGCTCCGCAACGAAGCCTTGTATGACCGAGCAAAAGCTTATTTGAGCCAAAAAGCGGACCGGAAAGCCACAGCCGACCTGAAGGAACTGGCAGCCGACACACGCACACTCTACGGCGCCGAAGCCAAATACCTCCTGGCCGAACAGCTCTATCAGGCCGCCGACTATGCAGGAGCTGAAAAGGAATTGCTGGACTTCATCGACCAAAGCACGCCGCATGCCTACTGGCTGGCACGGGGATTTATCCTCCTCTCTGATGTCTACGCGGCCATGGGCAAAACGCTCGAAGCCCGCCAATACCTCCTGAGCCTGCAGCAAAACTACCAGGCCGATGACGATATTGAAGCAATGATAGAAGAACGACTGGAAAAAATGAAAGAACAATGATGAAACGACTGACCTATACACTGGCCGGAACCTTGCTGGCCGCTTTGGCTCTCCCGGCACAAGCCCAAACTCAAAAGCAAGCCAATGACACCACCCTGACACGCACCGTCGTGGTGGAACAAGAATACAATCCGGACATCCTGGATGCCAACAAAGTGAACGTCTTGCCCAGCGTGGAGGAACCCGCCGTCAGCAAACGCCCCGTGGAGTATGACGAAACCCTGCTGCCAGCCCGCCAGGTGCCTGCCACCCCCTTAGAAGCCTACACAGGCAAGGAGACGCGAGACAAAGCCCGTCCGGGATATGCCCGATTAGGATATGGCAACTACGGCAACTTGGACGCGCGCGCAGCCTACCTCTTCACCTTGTCCGAACGGGACAGGCTGGACATCGGCTTCCGCATGAACGGCATGAAGGGCGATCTGGAATGCCTCTCACTGCCCGGCGGACTGGACTGGAGCGCTTTTGCCTACCACACCAACGCCAACATCGGCTACGCCCATACGTTCCGGCGCGCCACTTTAGACCTGTCCGGACATTTCGACCTGCGCAACTTCAACTTCCTGCCTGGACTAAGCTTTGGCAAACAGAAGCTCACACAGGGAGGAGCGCACCTCGGCTCGGCTTCCACAGACACTTCCCTGCCCTTGCAATACCGCGTGGAAACCAACCTGAACTGGTATGAACGCCAACACGACTTCCTAGGCGATGACACCCGCGAGACACAGATCCGTACCCAAGCCGACGTATGGGGAGCCATCGATGAGACCCGGCAAGTGGGCATCGCCGCCCGAATGGACAACATGATCTATAGCGGCTCCGCGCTCCATAACTATACAGCCCTGACGCTGACTCCTTACTACCGGTTCGCGCCCGGCAGATGGGACATCCGTCTGGGCGTGAACGTAGACCTTTCCTTCGGCTATGGCAAGGAGTTCCAGGTGTCGCCAGACATTCAGGCTGAATACAGCTTTTCCGACTCTCACCTATTTTATATAAAAGCCACAGGCGGCAAACGGCTGAACGATTTCCAGCGTTTGGGCAATGCCAATCCCTATGTCCTGCTGGCCACACCGCTCGACGCCACCTATGAACTCGTGAATGCCTCCATCGGCTACAAGTCCAGCCCGGCCAACGGATTGTGGCTCAACATCTATGCAGGCTACCAGAACCTGCAGGACGAGCTGTTCTTCACAGGCGGCGGAAGCGGCCTTCCCTCCGACATGGGGAAATACGAGCTGACCCCCTTCCTTCAGGATATCCAAAATCTGAACGCCGGACTGGAGATCAGCTACAACCACCGCGACGTGTTTGCTCTGACCGCCTCCGCACTGTACCGCCACTGGTTTAACCAATACCGTGCAGACGTGGCGCCAGACATGCGTCCGGCCTTCGTGGCTCATGTGCGGGCAGACATCCGCCCCGTTTCTCCTCTGGAACTCAGTGTGGGCTTCCGGTTCGCCTCGGAAGTAAAAGACACCGGCATGTCTCTCAAGGAATACACCAACCTCTACCTGAAAGGCAGCTACGAGGTGTTCCGAGGCATCGCCATCTATGTGCAGGCCGACAATCTGCTGAACATGAAAAACTTGCCTTACTATTGGGGGTACCCCGTGAAAGGAGCCAACTTTCTGGGTGGTGTCAGCTTCCGGTTCTGAGAGGAAAGTCCTCCCGCCCAAAGCAAGAAAGGGCTTTAAAACGTTCTTTTTTGCTAAATTCTCTTTATATAATAGTAGGGAAAGAGGTTTTTTTCTACTTTTGCGGTCAAAATTAGTGACATCAGTCACTACAAACGAAATCTTATGCTAAAAAACCTTGTCATAGTAGAGTCTCCGGCCAAGGCTAAAACCATTGAAAAGTTTCTGGGGAAAGACTATAAAGTCCTCTCCAGCTATGGCCACATTCGCGATTTGAAAAAGAAAGCTTTCAGTATCGACATCGAACAGGATTTCCAGCCCCACTACGAAATTCCCGCCGACAAGCGGAAAGTAGTGGCAGAGCTGAAAGAAGAAGCCGACGATGCCGAAACCGTATGGCTGGCTTCCGATGAGGACCGCGAAGGAGAAGCCATCGCCTGGCACTTGTATGAAGTGCTGGAACTGAAGCCGGAGCACACCAAACGAATCGTATTCCATGAAATCACCCAAAGCGCCATCCTGAACGCCATCGACCATCCGCGCCAGATCGACCTCAACCTGGTCGATGCCCAACAGGCCCGCCGCGTGCTGGACCGCATTGTGGGTTTCGAACTGTCTCCTGTGCTGTGGAAGAAGGTGAAACCTTCCCTTTCCGCCGGACGGGTGCAGTCGGTAGCAGTCCGGCTCATCGTAGAACGCGAACGGGAAATCCAGGCGTTCCAGTCGGAAGCCTCTTACCGGGTGACAGCCGTCTTCCTCGTGCCTGATGCCGACGGCAAACCCGTCGAGCTGAAAGCCGAACTGGGCAGACGGCTCAAGACCAAGGCCGAAGCGCTGAAGCTATTGGAAAACTGCAAAAAAGCCACATTCACCATCAGCGATGTCAATACACGCCCGTTGAAGAAAAGCCCTGCGGCTCCCTTCACGACCTCTACCCTGCAGCAAGAGGCGGCACGGAAACTGGGATTCACCGTGGCGCAAACCATGATGCTGGCGCAACGCCTGTATGAATCGGGAAACATCACCTACATGCGTACAGACTCTGTCAATCTCTCAGACTATGCCATCACCAGCTGCCGGGAAGCGATCACTCACCTGATGGGGAAAAAATACGTGTTCTCACGCCACTATGCCACCAAGACCAAAGGGGCGCAGGAGGCACACGAAGCCATCCGTCCCACCAACATGGAGCATGCGAAAATTGAAAGCGCCCCCCAAGAGAGACGCCTGTATGACCTGATCTGGAAACGCACGATCGCCTCCCAAATGGCCGATGCGGAAGTGGAGAAGACAACAGTCACCATTACCGTCAGCACCGATACGGATGTGTTTACCGCCACAGGCGAAGTGGTGAAGTTCGACGGATTCCTGCGCGTCTATCGGGAGTCTTACGACGATGATGCCGAGCAGCAAGAAGACGAAACCGGCCTGCTTCCCCCGTTGACAAAAGGCCAGCGGCTGGAACGCCAGACCGTCACAGCCACCGAACGGTTCACCCTCCATCCCCCACGCTATACCGAAGCCAGCCTGGTGCGCAAACTGGAGGAACTGGGCATCGGACGCCCGTCCACCTATGCGCCCACCATCTCGACCATCCAGCAGCGTGAATATGTGGAAAAGGGCGACAAAGCAGGAGAAGAACGTTCCTTCAACGTGCTGACCCTCAAAAACGACAGCATCTCTGACGCCAACAGCAAGGAAGTCACAGGAGCCGAAAAGGCCAAACTCATCCCGACCGACACGGGCATCGTGGTGAACGACTTCCTGATGAAATATTTCCCCAACATCCTCGACTATAACTTTACCGCCAACGTGGAAAAGCAGTTCGATGAGATCGCAGAAGGAGAAAAGCAATGGACCTCCGTACTCCGGACCTTCTACAAAGGATTCCATCCTGCCGTAGAAAGCACGTTGGCCTCCAAAAGCGCACACAAGGCCGGAGAACGTGTCTTAGGGAATGACCCCGCCACCGGCAAACAGGTGTCAGTCAAAATCGGAAGATTCGGACCGGTAGCTCAAATCGGAAGCGCCGATGATGCGGACAAGCCCCGTTTCTCACAATTGAAAAAAGACATGTCGCTCGAAACGGTAACTCTGGAAGAGGTGCTGGATCTTTTCAAATTGCCCAGAACATTGGGTGAGCGGGACGGAAAGCCCATCGTGATCGGCGCAGGACGGTTTGGCCCTTATGTCAACTACAACGGCATGTACGTTTCCCTGCCCAAAGAAGCGGATCCGCTCTCCATCACCCTGGACGAAGCGCTGGAACTCATCAAAAACAAGGAAGAGGAGGAAACCAAACGGCACATCAAGAAATTTGAGGAAGAGCCTGAACTGGAAATCCTGAACGGACGGTACGGCCCTTACATCGCTTATAAAGGCAGCAACTACAAGATCCCGAAAGGCATCGAGCCGCAAGACCTGAGCCTGAAGTCGTGTCTCGACATCGTGAAGATGCAAAGCGAGAAAGCGGCCAATTCTCCTCGCCGCAAAAAGACAGCTACGGGAAAGAGAAAGAACTGACACCCTCCTGTCACATACAGAAAAAGGGAATTGGAAACAGCCTGAAGGCTTGTTCTAATTCCCTTTTATCATGCTTGAGATTTTCCCTCAATGACGCACCGCCGGACATCACATCCGTTCCGGCACCTCAATGCCCAAAAGCCCCATGCCTAAACGGACAATCTTGGCCACATTGGCCGAAAGCACCAGACGGAACACTCTGACAGCCTCATCCGCCTCACGCAAAATGCTGAAATCATGATAGAACTGGTTGTACTCCTTCACCAGGTCATAGCAATAGTTGGCAATGACAGAAGGGCTATAGTCCTCGCCGGCTTGTCTCACCACGGAAGTGAAGTCTGCCAGATGCTGGATGAGGCTTTCCTCTTTCTCGTTCAGCGTGATGCCAACGGGCAGCTGGGCAGGCAGCACGATGCCGGCCTCTTTGGCCTTGCGCAGCACAGACCGGATGCGGGCATACGTATATTGAATGAAAGGTCCCGTATTCCCATTGAAATCGATAGACTCTTTCGGATTGAACGTCATATTCTTGCGGGCATCTACCTTCAGAATGAAATACTTCAGCGCGCCCAGGCCTACGATGCGGGCAATGTTGTCGGCCTCCTCCTGTGTCAGTCCGTCAAGCTTGCCCAAATCGCCGGAAGTCTCCTTCGCCGTATTGATCATCTCCTCCATTAAGTCGTCGGCATCTACCACGGTTCCCTCGCGGCTCTTCATCTTGCCTTCGGGCAGCTCCACCATCCCATACGAGAAGTGAACCAGACTCTTTCCCCATTCAAAGCCCAGCTTGTCCAGCAGAATGGAAAGCACCTGGAAATGATAGTTCTGCTCATTGCCTACCACATAGACCATTTTGTCGATGGGGTAATCAGCAAAACGCTGTTCGGCGGTACCGATGTCCTGAGTCATATAGACAGAAGTGCCGTCCGAACGGAGCAGGAGCTTCTGATCCAAGCCTTCCGGAGTGAGATCGGCCCAGACAGACCCGTCTTCCTTGCGGTAAAACAATCCTTTTTCCAGCCCTTCCAGCACTTTGGCCTTCCCCTCCAAGTAGGTTTGGGACTCATAGTAAATCTTGTCGAAAGACACCCCCATCATCCTGTAGGTCTCATCAAAACCTGCATACACCCAGTCGTTCATCTTCTTCCACAAGGCACGCACTTCGGGATCGCCGGCTTCCCATTTCACCAGCATCTGGCGGGCTTCCTTCATCAAGGGCGATTCGGCTTCAGCCTTCGCCTTGGCCTCTTCTTCAGACAAGCCTTGAGCCAGACAGGCAGCCGTCAGCTCTTTCACTTCAGCCTTGTAATGCTTGTCAAACGCCACGTAATAGTCACCGATGAGGTGGTCTCCCTTCTTGCCGGAAGATTCAGGAGTCTCGCCGTTGCCGTATTTCAACCAGGCCAGCATAGACTTGCAGATGTGGATACCACGGTCGTTCACAATATTGGTTTTCACCACTTTATTCCCGTTAGCGGCAATGATGTTGGCCAAGGCATTGCCCAGCAGATTGTTGCGCACATGTCCCAGGTGAAGGGGCTTATTGGTATTGGGCGATGAATATTCAATCATCACGAGCGGCGCATCTTCCTTGGCGGCAGTGATGCCATAGCGCTCGTCGGCTTGAACCTCGTTCAGCAATCCGATCCAGGCGGCCGAAGCGACGGTCAGGTTGAGAAATCCTTTAATGACGTTGAAAGCCGCCACGTTCGGATCGTTCGCTTTCAGATATTCGCCTATTTCCTGGGCGGTTTGTTCGGGCTTCTTCTTCGAGATGCGCAAGAAGGGGAAAACCACCAGCGTGAGATGTCCCTCAAATTCTTTCTTGGTCTTTTGCAGCTGCACTTGTGCGGCAGGCACTTCCTGTCCGTACAATTCCTTCAGTCCGTCCACAACAGACTGTGCCAATTTCTGTTCGATATTCATATCTCTTATGTAGTATATATAATATATGTATAATCCGTTCTCCTTTTTCGCGCACAAAGATAGCGCAAATAAAAGCACAATCCAACACGAAAAAAGCGGATTGTACGCGCGTACAATCCGTCTCTTCAACAATTCTCTCTCCTAAGCTCATTCAAACGTCAATTCCGCACCCGGTTTGAATTTCAACGTCTTTTTGGCCGGAATCACTATTTTCTCCTTCGTCACCGGGTGCACACCCACGTGCGCCGCCCTCTCCGTCACCACAAAAGTACCAAAACCGACCAAAGAGACCTTGTCCCCCTCCTGCAATGCTCTTATAACCAACGCGGTAAATGCGTCCAATACTTTGCGGCAGTCAGCCTGTGTCATTTCAGCCTCTGCCGCCATCGCTTTGACAAGTTCTGCTTTGTTCATATAAAAATATAGGATGATACATTCCAAGGCTCACCTAACTCACGCGCTTTTCCATTCCAAGCAGTGCGCACTCCGGACGCGAGCCTTCTACGTCACGAGCCGCCAGCCTGCGGAATTCCCCGAATCCTGCCTCCCCGCTCCAGTCTCACCAAGAAACGCCTTTTTCTCCTTGCCTGCATTCACATCGGGACTTCCACACCTCACAAAAATAGACAATATTTCTGAATGTCAACATAAAAGCCTTAAAAAAGATTGGTTTTTTAGCAAAAAAACGGAATAGTAGCTGCATTTTCTGCCAAAAAACAGAATTTATTTGTACTTTTGCCGCGATGCGAAAACAATAGCTTATGTATAATATACCAACAGTAACCAAAAACATCCTTATCATCAACGTGCTGATGTTTCTATGCACGTTTGTAGCCCAAAAAAGCTACGGCATTGATTTAAACGACTATCTGGGCTTGCACTTTATCTTGTCTGACCGCTTCAACCTGGCTCAGCTCATCACATACATGTTTATGCACGGCGGATTTGCCCACCTCTTCTTCAACATGTTCACGGTATGGATGTTCGGCCGCATTCTGGAGCAAGTGTGGGGTCCCAGACGGTTCCTGTTCTACTACCTGATGTGCGGCATCGGCGCGGGACTGGTCCAAGAGGCAGTCGTAGGCATCCAATACCTGATCGCACATTCCGCCCTCCCTACGGAGATTGTGCAGACAATCTATAATGAAGGCGCCCAAGTCCTGTCGGAAGAAATGAACTACACAGACACCAATGCGGCAAATCTCAACCTCGCCCTGAACGGCTACACCATCGGAGCTTCAGGTGCCGTCTACGCCATCCTGCTGGGATTCGGCATGCTGTTCCCCAACCAGCAGTTGTTCATCTTCCCCCTGCCCATACCTATCAAAGCGAAATACTTCGTGGCCGGATATGCCCTCATCGAGCTATGGTCAGGCATAGCCAACAACCCCTACGACAGTACAGCCCACTTCGCCCACTTGGGCGGAATGCTGTTCGGCTTCCTATTAATATGGTATTGGAGACACACAAACAAAAACAACGGCTACAATGGCTACTATTATAACTGACTTGAAAGAGAAGTTCCGTCAGGGGAACATCTACGTACAACTGATTTTCATCAATGTGGCAGTGTTCCTGCTCATCGGCGTAACCGGCATCCTGCTGCAATTGTTCAACCAAGGCATAGGCACCTTCCTGCTGCGCTGGGTGGAGCTGCCCGCCTCGCCGGAACGGTTTCTCATGCAGCCTTGGTCCATACTGACCTACATGTTCCTGCATGCAGGTCCGTGGCACCTGTTGTTCAACATGTTGTGGCTATACTGGTTCGGCGCTCTGTTCCTCCAGTTTTTTTCGGCCAAGCATCTGAGAGGGGTCTATATCTTGGGCGGCATCTGCGGAGGAGCGCTCTACATGCTGGCCTTCAACCTGTTCCCCTACTTCCGTCCGCTCATCCCTTACGCCTTCATGCTGGGAGCCTCGGCATCGGTGCTGGCTATCGTCACAGCTGCGGCCTACCGCGAGCCTAACTATCCGATACGCTTGCTGCTGTTTGGAGTGATCCGTTTGAAATACCTCGCACTGATTGTGGTGGGTCTGGACCTGCTGCTTGTCACTTCTGACAATGCGGGCGGACACATCGCCCACTTGGGAGGCGCGTTGGCCGGACTTTGGTTTGCCTATGCACTGAAAAAAGGGAGCGACATCACTTCGTGGATCAACAAGGCCATCGACACCGTATCGGGATGGTTCAGCCCCTCCAAACGGCGCAAACCCAAAATGAAGGTACACTACAACCCCAACCGCCAGCAAGACTACGACTATAACGCCCGCAAGAAAGCGGATTCGGAAGAGATTGACCGCATCCTTGACAAACTGAAGAAGTCGGGCTACGAAAGCCTGAGCACGGAAGAAAAGAAAAAGCTGTTTAACGCCAGCAAGCACTAACCACCCCAGAACCGATACCCCAGTGAAACGCATAGGACTTTTTCTCATACTGCTGCTGTGGGCGGCCAACATCCTGACCGTCATCCTGCTGATAGCTACGGCCTACAGCCCCCACCTTCAGCCGGCGGAACATCCCGTTCTCTCGTGTCTGGGACTGGCATTCCCCATCTTCGCCCTAGCCAACGGCTGTTTCCTCGTCTTGTGGATGCTGCTCCGCCAATGGAGGAACGCGCTGGCACCGCTGGCCGGATGCCTGCTGTGCTATGCCTCGCTGCGCACTTACTGTCCTGTCAACCTGCCGACCGACCCGTTGCCGGAAGGCACACTAAAATTGCTGTCATACAACGTCATGGCCTTCAACGGGGTGAAAAAAGGCAAAGACGGCAACGCCATACTCAACTATCTGGCGCAAAGCGAGGCAGACATCCTTTGCCTGCAAGAGTATGCCACTTCCAGCGGAAAGCATCGCCTGAGCCAAGCCGATGTGGACCAAGCCCTGAAGGCTTACCCGTATCACCGCATCGACGCGGTGGGCGACCGAAACGCCAGAAACCGGCTGGCCTGCTACTCCAAATACCCCATCCTCTCGGCCCGCACATTAGATTACCCCAGCGACTACAACGGCTCCGTGGCCTATGAGGTGAAAGTAGGGGAAGACACCCTGCTGCTCATCAACAACCACTTAGAGTCCAACAAGCTGACCAAAGAAGACAAAGGTATGTACACAGACATGCTGAAATCGCCCGAAAAAGAGAAAGTGAGACATGGGGCACGTCTGCTTGTGAGCAAGCTGGCCGAAGCCTCGCTCCTGCGCGCCCCACAGGCCGACGCCATCGCGCACGAACTCCGACGTTCCCGCCTGGACGGCGCCATCGTATGCGGAGACTTCAACGACACCCCCATCTCTTACACCCACCACACTGTGGCAGAAAACATGGACGACGCTTTCGTCACCTCAGGCTGCGGACTGGGCATCTCGTACAACCAAAACAAATTCTATTTCCGCATAGACCACATTCTGATCAGTAAAAATCTCAAAGCATATAACTGCACGGTAGACCACACCATCAAAGAGTCTGACCACTATCCCATCTGGTGCCATATAGGGAAAAGGACTCCTTGACGGCCAAGCTTTCCGGCTCCTATTTTCATTTTGATAACAGGATTCTGCAAATATTTGAGTGCCTTTTACTTCTGAATGTGAAAAAAAAACTATATTTGCAGCCTTGTATGCGATAGAAATCATTAAAAAGTAATCATAATAAACAACAAGTAACATGCAAAACAAAGGAATTGTTAAGGGTTTTGCTATACTGCTTACACTCGTGTGCCTGTTCTACCTGTCATTCTCCCTGGTTACTCGCCACTACAACAACAAGGCGAAAGAGTATGCCAAAGGAGACCCGATAGCAGAACAAGCATACTTAGACTCGATCTCCAACGAGAAAGTGTGGCTTGGCAACTGGACCCTGAAAGACTGTCGAGAGATGGAAATCAGTTTAGGTTTGGACTTAAAGGGTGGCATGAACGTCATTCTGGAAGTGTCCGTGCCCGATGTGCTCAAAGCGCTGGCCGACAACAAACCGGACGAAGCGTTTAACCAAGCCTTGGCCAACGCCGCACAGCAAGCCAAGACCAGTCAGGACGATGTCATCACACTGTTTGTGAGAGAATTCCACAAGCTGGCACCCGACACGCCGCTGGCACAGCTCTTCGCCACCCAACAGCTGAAAGACAAAATCAACCAGAAGACAAGCGACAGCGATGTGGAAAAAGTGCTGCGCGAGGAAGTGAAAGCCGCCGTAGCCAACTCTTACAACGTGCTCCGCACCCGTATCGACCGTTTCGGCGTGGTTCAGCCCAACATCCAGAGTCTGGAAGACAAAATGGGCCGCATCATGGTGGAGCTGCCGGGCATCAAGGAGCCGGAACGTGTGAGAAAATTACTCCAAGGCTCGGCTAACCTCGAATTCTGGGAAACATACACCGCACGCGAAGTGGCTCCTTACCTGCAGTCGGCCGACTATAAATTGAGAGATCTATTGGCCGATGCAGACACCGTGACCACCGATGCCGCCAAGACTGAAGCCCCTGCCGTGGCACAAGCAGCCACCAGCACAGCCGACAGCCTGGCAGCAGCCCTCAAAGGGGAAACCCAACAGTCGGAAGCCGCTCTGGAACAGTTTAAGAAGGAACATCCGCTGCTGGCTGTCCTGCAAGTCAATCCGAATGCAGGTCCGGTCGTAGGCTATGCGCACTACCGCGACACGGCCGAAGTGAACAAATACCTCTCCATGCCCGAAATCCGTTCGGAGTTCCCGAAAGACCTGCAGCTGAAATGGGGCGTGGCTCCTGTGGCCGGAGATCCCAAGGCACAGACATTTGAACTCTACGGCATCCGCGTGACCGAACGCAACGGCAAGGCTCCGCTGGAAGGCGACGTAGTGGTGAACGCCGTCAGCGAATATGACAACTACGGACATCCCGCTGTAGGCATGACCATGAACACCGACGGCGCACGCCGCTGGGCACAGCTCACCAAACAGAACATCGGACGCAGCATCGCCATCGTGCTCGACGGCTATGTGTATTCCGCTCCTAACGTAATGAACGAAATCACCGGCGGACGCTCGCAGATCACCGGGCACTTCACTCCAGACGAAGCCAAGGACTTGGCGAACGTATTGAATTCCGGCAAGATGCCCGCTCCCGCGCACATCGTCCAGGAAGACATCGTAGGCCCGTCATTAGGCGCCGCCTCCATCCAGGCCGGCTTCATCTCCTGCGTGGTGGCCTTCATCCTGCTGATGGTCTACGTCTGCTCCATGTACGGGTTCAAAGCCGGTATGGTGGCCAACGGCGCCTTGTTGCTCAACATGTTCTTCACTTTCGGCATCCTGACCTCGTTCCAAGCCGCGCTGACCATGAGCGGTATCGCCGGTATGGTGCTCTCGCTGGGTATGGCGGTCGATGCCAACGTGCTTATCTTCGAGCGCACCAAGGAAGAGCTTCGCAACGGCAAGAACGTGAAGATGGCTTTGGCTGACGGTTACAAGAACGCCTTCTCCGCCATCTTCGACTCCAACTTCACTTCTATCATCACGGGTGTCATCCTGTTCTACTTCGGCACAGGCCCCATCCGCGGATTTGCCACAACGCTGATCATCGGTATCGCCATTTCGTTCTTTACCGCTGTCTACCTGACCCGTCTGGTGTTCGACCATCAGATGAGCCGCGACAAATGGCAACATCTTACGTTTGAGACCAAGCTGTCCAAGGGTGTGCTGCAAGACACTCACTTTGACTTCATGGGACGCAACAAGACTTGGCTTATCGGCTCCATCATCGTAGTACTCATCTGCGTGGGCTTCCTTGGCATACGCGGTCTGAGCCAGAGCATCGACTTCACCGGCGGACGCAACTACCAGGTGCGTTTCGAGCAGCCTGTCCAGGTGGAGCAAGCGCGCGAACTGCTGGAAGGCAAGTTTGAGGACGCCAACGTCAGCGTTATCGCCATCGGTACGGACGGACACACCATGCGTATCACGACCAACTACCGCATCAACGAAGACGGCAACAACGTCGACACGGAAATAGAAGCCAAGATCTACGAACTTCTGAAGCCGCTGCTGAGCCAGGACGTTACCTTGGAGCAATTTGTGGACCGCGACAACCACAAGGGAGGCAGCATCATCAGCTCTCAGAAAGTGGGTCCGAGCATCGCCGACGACACTACGGTGGCCGCCATCTGGTCTGTCATCTTCGCCCTGCTGGCCATCGGCCTCTACATCCTGTTCCGCTTCCGCAACATCGCGTTCAGTGTGGGCTCCATCGCCGCACTGGCCTTCGATACGGTCGGCATCCTGGGTGTCTACTCCATCTTCTGGGGCATCCTGCCGTTCTCCATGGAGATCGACCAGACCTTCATCGGCGCCATCCTGACGGCCATCGGTTACTCCATCAACGACAAGGTGGTGATCTTCGACCGCGTGCGTGAATACTTGCGCCTGTATCCGAAACGGGGCACCTTCCAGCTGTTCAACGACTCGCTGAACTCCACGCTGACACGTACCCTGTTCACCGGCTCGTCTACGCTGATCGTGCTGGTCATCATCTTCTTCCTGGGAGGTGAGAGCATCCGCAGCTTCTCGTTCGCCATGATTCTGGGTGTTGTGATCGGCACCTTCTCCTCACTCTTCATCGGCTCGCCCATCGCTTACAGCATGATGAAAAAGAAAAGAGAAGCCGAACTGGCCAAGAAAGAAGGGAGCAAAAAGTAAGCGAACATTCATTTCCCTATATTTTTAAATAAACCGAGAGAGGGGGAGAAGAAGCGACTTCTTCCCCTTTCTTATTACCTTTACCGGATCAACAAAAAAACACAGATGACCATGAAACCCGTTTTATCCCGCCTGTCAGGCATCGTCCTGACCCTTGTCCTGCTTCTCCCGACCGTCCATGGCCAGGAGCCGTCCTCCTCCCCCGTCAAAGTGGCCTGCATAGGCAACAGCATCACCTACGGCACGGGCATCGCCGACCGCGACCGCGACAGTTACCCCGCCGTATTGGGAAGGCTGCTCGGCGAGGCATACGATGTGCGCAACTTCGGCTTCAGCGCCCGCCAGCTCATCCAGAGAGGAGACCGCCCTTACATGAAGGAAACGATGTATCAGGACGTACTCCGCTTCCAGCCCGACATTGCCGTCATCAAGCTGGGCACCAACGACAGCAAGCCCCAGAACTGGCAATACAAGGAAGATTTCCGGAAAGACCTGCTGAAAATGTTGCACGACCTGGACTCTCTACCCTCCCATCCGAAGATCATCCTCTGCTATCCGGCCAAAGCCTATGCCATACAATGGGGCATCAACGACAGCATCATCACCCACGGCATCATCCCCGTCATCCGCCAAGTGGCGGCGGAAAAGCGCTTGCCCGTCATCGATCTCCACACAGCCACCAGCCACATGGAAGAGCACTTCCCCGACAAGATCCATCCGGATCCCACAGGAGCCGCCCTCATCGCGCGGAAGGTCTATGAAAAGATAAAGGAAGAGAAATGGTGAGAGCGGCTGAAAAACGGTGAAACATTCACTTCCCTTAACACTTTCACGCAAGTACACAAAATCTCTAATGTGAAGCTTCACCGCATAACATTGATTGTGATCATGTTCCGGTGAAAGCATGAAACGGTTTCCGTCCGTGCGCCCTCGTGGCGGCAGAGCGTGAAGCCGTTTTTCATGCCTGTTTCCTTGCGATGAGGAGATCTTTCACAAGGGGGGCAGAAATCAGTCAGACAGGGTATACAAATCGGTCAGATGACACATAGACTGTCAACAAACGAGAGCATTCACAGGCGGAGCTGTGAATGCAGTCCATGGCAGAGGACTAAAAACGGACGTTTCACCAGAATACACTGAATATAAACACCTTACATTAAAACTAATGAAAGCGCGTGAAAGATGCGGCCGACTTTATCTTTCACCGAAAACCAACTGGGGATCAACTGTTTGAAAGCCTGGTGAAAGCGTGAAACTTTCAAGCCGTTTTTCATAAAAAACAAGTTGAAAAGAAGGTGAAATCAAGTTGATTGCAGTAGGGAAACGACTTGATTTTTCAGCGCAGGCAATCATTCAGACACAAATTAGGCGGACGAGGCGGACTTTTCAGACGTGTGCAATCCCGTTTCCGCCGCACGCGTGGTGTCCGTCCGCCGCACGCGTCATTCCCGTCCGCCGCACGCGTCATTCCCGTCTGCCGCACGCGTCATTCCCGTCTGCCGCACGCGTCGTTCCCGTCTGCCGCACGCGTGGCGTTCACCCGCCAGTTTGAGACAGACAAACAAAAGCGCGCAAATTTGCGGGCAAAAAGTCCGACCGCCAATCTCCGAAAGACATCAGGGACCCGATTTAAGTTTTTTTAGCGCAATCCATCAGCAAGGCCACC
>CALUOU010000046.1 GCA_944322335.1 uncultured Bacteroides sp. | reverse complement strand
GGCAGAGATATAAAGCCTTTGTGAAAGCGTGAAGCTTTCAAGCCGATTCTTTCTCAAAAACAAGTAGGAAAGGAGGTGAAACCAAGTTGATTCCGCAGGGAAAGCAGGTTGCGACAGCAGCGGAAGGCGGCAACAGGCTGCAATATCATGACATGCAAAAGTGTTACAGCAGGAAGTGTAAGACCATTACAACTGAAGGTGAGATATGCGCGCGTTTCAAGCGGACGGCACACGTGCGGCGGTCGGACGGCACGCGTGTGGCGGTCGGACGGCACGCGTGTGGTGGACGGACGGCACGCGTGCGAAAGAAAGGACGGCACGCGTGCGGATTGCGCGTGCCGTCCGTATGTGTGAATGAGCGTAGCTGACTGTCAGACAACAGGCAAAGAGACCTGTCTGCTCGTCCGCGCCCGTCTGCTTGTCACTCCTTGGCCGGCACCTGAGCCAGCGTTGCTGTCAGGAAATCATAGAAGCGGGAGACAGAAGGGATGTAGGCACGTTCGTCAGGAGAGTGAGGCGAACGCAGCGTGGGTCCGAAAGAGACCATGTCCAGCCCCGGACAATTGGCGCCGATGATGCCGCATTCCAGACCGGCATGTATCACCTTCACAGCCGCCTCGGTTCCGAACTGCTCCTTGTAAGACTTCGTCATGGCATGGAGAATGGGAGAATCCACATTGGGCTGCCAGCCTGAATAAGACCCGCTCTGTTCCACCTTCATGCCCGCCATGGAGAAGCAGGCTGTCAAGCAGTCGGCCAGATAATCTTTCATGGTGTCGGACGAGCTGCGCGCCAAGATGCGGTACTCGGCTTTTCCGCCGCCAATCAGCACGATGGCCAGGTTGGAGGAAGTCTCTACAGTATCGGGCACGGTGGGAATCATCCGCATCACGCCGTCCTGACAAGCCATCAGCGTGTCGATCAGGTTGTCTTGAATCTCGGCAGGAACCACGGTGTCAGGTGCCTCGGCCGCTTCCATACGCAAAGTGAGGCCACTTTCGATGGGCGTGTATTCGGCATTGATCTGTGCCTCATACTCCCGGATGTAATCCTCCAGTCCGTCCACGTCTTCCGGATCAAAAAGCAAAACGGCCGACGCTTCCCTCGGAATGGCGTTGCGCATGTTGCCCCCTTCAAAGAAAGCGAGCTGGCAATTGAACTCCACCAGCAGATCATGGATCACCCGTGCCAGCAGCTTGTTGGCATTGGCCCGGCCTTCATTGATCTCCAGTCCGGAATGTCCGCCGCGCAAGCCTTTCAACACCAGCCGACGGGCTGTCCAGCCTTCTTCGGGCGCCTGTTCTTTATACTCCATCGTGGCCGTGATGTCCACACCGCCCGCACAACCGATGTACAGCTCGCCCTCTTCTTCCGAATCGAGGTTCAGGAGGATTTCCCCTTTCAGTGTTCCCGGTTTCAGTCCGAAGGCTCCATACATGCCCGTTTCCTCATCGCGGGTAATCAGCGCCTCCAGCGGGCCATGCTTCAGATCCTTGGCTTCGAGCACAGCCAAGATGGCAGCCACGCCCAAACCGTTGTCGGCTCCCAGCGTAGTGCCTCTGGCCTTCACCCAGTCCCCGTCCACGTATGCATCAATGGGGTCTTTGGTGAAGTCGTGTACCGTATCGTTGTTTTTCTGGGGCACCATATCCATGTGCGCCTGCAGGATAACCCCCTTCCGGCCTTCCATGCCCGGCGTGGCCGGCTTTCGGATAATGACATTCCCCACCTCATCTGTAAAGGATTCCAATCCTAAGCCTTTTCCGAAATCCACCAGAAAGCTTGTCACTTGCTCTGTGTGTCCCGACGGGCGGGGGATCTGTGTCAGCGCATGAAACTGTCTCCACACTTGTTGTGGAGCTAAATCTAAGATCGTAGTACTCATATAATCCGTTTTATAATCAAACAAAAGTAAATTGCGAATCATTGTCTGTTTGCAGCCTCCGAATGCCGCCCCAACGGGCTGTCGGCCGGGCGACACAACGCTGTACTCTTTAAAGCCAAAAGATGTTTTTGAGCGCAGCCGGTCACGTTTCTGCATTTTCCAAGGCATCTTCACTCCTCTTTTCCTGCAAATATAACAGTTCTTTTCATTTTTCGCATCATAAGGGGGAACATATTCATTTCTTTTTCGTATTTTTGTCCCAATATGCAAGTTTCTGACCAAGAACCGATAGAAAAAAGAATGAAAGTAACCGAACTGATACATAGCAACGAGAAGACAGCTTTCTCGTTTGAGATCCTGCCCCCACTGAAAGGTACGGGCATAGAAAAAGTGTACCAAACGATCGACGCCTTGCGGGAATTTGACCCCAAATACATCAACATCACGACCCACCGCAGCGAGTATGTCTACAAGGATCTGGGCAACGGACTGTTCCAGCGCAACCGTCTGCGCCGCCGTCCGGGCACCGTGGCCGTGGCGGCAGCCATCCAAAACAAATATGACATCACCACCGTGCCCCACATCCTGTGCAGCGGATTCACGCGGGAAGAAACGGAGTATGTGCTGCTCGACCTGCAGTTTCTGGGCATCACCGACCTGCTGGTGCTGCGCGGCGACAAGGCCAAGCATGAGACCGTGTTCACTCCCGAAGGCGACGGCTATCATCACGCCATCGAGCTGCAAGAGCAGATCAACCGCTTCAACAAGGGCATTTTCGTGGACGGTTCGGAGATGAAAGTGACCGGCACCCCCTTCTCCTACGGGGTGGCCTGCTACCCTGAGAAACACGAGGAAGCCCCCAACATGGAGACGGATCTCTACTGGCTGAAAAGGAAAATGGAGGCAGGCGCCGAGTATGCCGTCACTCAACTCTTTTATGACAACCGGAAGTTTTTCGACTTCGTAAAACGAGCCAGAGAAGCAGGCATCACGTTTCCCATCATCCCCGGCATCAAACCGTTCAAGAAACTGTCACAGCTCAGTATGATCCCCAAGACCTTCAAAGTGGACTTGCCGGAAGAGCTGACCCGCGAAGCCTTGAAATGCAAGGACGACGACGAAGCCCGGCAAGTGGGCATCGAATGGTGTGTGCAGCAATGCAAGGAACTGATGGCGCACGGTGTGCCCAGCATCCACTTCTACAGCGTAGGAGCTGTGGACAGCATACGGGAAGTGGCCCAAAGGATCTATTAATAAATAGAACGCATCACTAATCACTAACCCCTAATCACTAACCCCTAATCACTACCCACGTGTTCAGCTTTAAAGACGTAATCGGACAGACAGAAGCCAAGGAAAGGCTTATACAGGAGGTGCAAGAAAGGCGGATCCCTCACGCACAACTGTTTTGCGGTCCGGCGGGCGCAGGCAAGCTGCCGCTGGCTCTGGCGTATGCCCGATACATCAGTTGCCCGCACCGGACGGAAACAGACGCCTGCGGGAGTTGTCCGTCATGCGCGAAATGGGAAAAACTGGTGCATCCCGATGTACACTTCATGTTTCCGATCGTGAAAAACGCCAAAAAGAAAAAAGAAGTCTGTGACGACTATCTGAACGAATGGCGGCACCTGCTGCTGACCACTCCCTATTTTGGGCTGAACCATTGGCTGGACGAAATGGATGCGGAAAACGGACAAGCCATCATCTATGCCAAGGAGAGTGACGAGATCTTGCGCAAGCTGAGTCTGAAGTCCAGTGAAGGCGGCTATAAAATCACCCTGATCTGGCTTCCGGAAAAACTGCACGAGGCTTGTGCCAACAAACTGCTGAAACTGCTGGAAGAGCCTCCTGAGAAAACGGTCTTTCTCCTCATCTCCGAAGCGCCAGACATGGTGCTGCCCACCATCGTGAGCCGTACCCAGCGCTTCATCCTGCCAAAGATCCCGGATGCGGACATGGCTGCCGCCTTGGAACAGAAATATGGCGTGACACCCGCCGACAGTCCGGCCATCGCTCACTTGGCCAACGGGAATTTCGTGAAGGCTCTGGAGACCATCCACCTGAACGAAGAAAACGAACAGTTTTTCCAACTCTTTGTCAGCCTGATGCGCCTTGCCTACCAACGCAAGATCCGCGAGCTGAAGCAATGGAGCGAGGAACTGACTGCCATCGGACGCGAAAAACAGAAGAATTTTCTGTCATATTGCCAACGCATGACACGCGAAAACTTTATCTACAACCTCCACTGTCCGCAGATGAACTATCTGACACGGGAGGAACAAAACTTTGCCACCCGTTTCGCCCCCTTCATCAACGAGCGGAACGTGACGGGCATCATGAACGAACTGAGCGAAGCGCAAATGCATATCGAGCAAAACGTCAACGCACGCATGGTGTTCTTTGACTTCGCCCTCAAAATAATTGTCTTATTAAAACAATAGAAAAAAGATATGGATTTTACACTGCATAACGGAAGCGGGAACTTGTGCTGCAAGAGTTGCGGCAGGCAAGACAAGCAGCTGAACACATACGACTGGCTGGCCGACATACCAGGCAACGCCGGAGCATGCGAATATGTGGAAGTTCAGTTTAAGAACACCCGGAAGGGATATTTCCGCAACAGCAACAGATTGCCGTTAGAGAAAGGAGACACCGTGGCTGTGGAGGCCACACCCGGCCATGACATCGGAGTCGTAACCCTGACCGGCCGCCTCGTGCCCCTGCAAATGCGGAAAGCCAACATCAAGTCGGAAGCCGACATCAAACGCATTTACCGCAAGGCCAAACAAGTGGACATGGACAAGTATCGGGAAGCGAAAGCCCGCGAGCACAGCACCATGATCCGCGCCCGCCAGATAGCCCTCGAACTGAAACTCGACATGAAGATCGGCGATGTGGAATATCAGGGAGACGGCAACAAAGCCATCTTCTATTACATAGCCGACGAACGGGTGGACTTCCGCCAGCTGATCAAAGTGCTGGCCGATGTGTTCCGCGTGCGCATCGAGATGAAGCAAATCGGCGCCAGACAGGAAGCCGGACGCATCGGAGGAATCGGCCCGTGCGGCAGAGAGCTGTGCTGCGCCACCTGGATGACCTCGTTCATCTCCGTGTCAACCAGCGCCGCCCGCTATCAGGACATCTCGCTGAATCCCCAAAAGCTGGCCGGACAGTGCGCCAAACTGAAGTGCTGCCTCAACTATGAGGTGGACTGCTACGTGGAAGCCCAGAAACGGTTGCCCTCCAAGGAAATCGAGCTGGAGACCAAAGACAAAGTGTATTATTACTTCAAAGCCGACATCCTCAGCAACCAAATCACCTATTCCACCGAAAAGAACGCACCGACCAACCAGGTGACCATCAGCAGCCGAAGAGCCTTTGAAGTGATCGGCCTCAACAAAAGAGGAATCAAGCCGGAGAGTCTGCTGGAAGAGACCAACAGCAGCGAAGCCAAAAAGGCCACTGACCTGCTGGAACAAGAAAGCGTAACGCGCTTTGACCGGAACAAGAACAAAGCCAACAACGAAGGCAACCGCAAAAAGAAAAAGAAAGGCAACAAGCCCCAACAGGCCGCACCCAACGAACCGGCCACCCTGCAGCCCAAAGAACAGCCCAAAGAACAAAATCCTAAGCCTAAAAGCCAGCCCAACAACAAGGGAGGACAGCCTAAAGCCCAGCCAGCCAAAGGCGGACAACAACCTAACAACAAAGGCGGACAAGCCAAAGGGGGCAATCAGCCTGCTAAAGGACAACCCCAGCAGGACTCTCCCAAACAACAAGGCGGAGGAGACCGGAACGCGCGCAACCGCAAGCCACGCAACAGGCCGAAGCCGCAAGGAGAAAGGCCGCAAGGAGGAGACAAGCCAGCCAACAACGATAACGCTACGCAAGAATAGCCATGTGTAAAACGCTGAAATACTTGTTTACATTGTTCGTCGCATACGCGTTTTGCGCATGCGGCGAACATCATAATATTTACTATTCTTTCCAACCCGTTCCAAGGAAAGGATGGCAACCTTCAGACACCCTCTGGTTCAGCGTGGCTGTAGAGGACTCCGATGCCGTGTACCGGCTGTTCGTAAACATCCGCAACCGGCATGACTATCCCTACCAGAACCTCTCGCTTGACATCGGACGCTACAGCCCGGACCGGAACCTCCTTGCCAATGACACCCTTGAGCTTTCTTTGGCCAATCCGCAAGGCAAGTGGAAAGGGGAAGGCTGGGGAGGACTTTTCCAGATGGAAGAATATGCAGGAACGCTACAAGTCAAAAAGGCCGGCATCTACACTGTCAGCATTTGCCACCTCTTCCCGGACACTTTGCTGACCGGCATCAATGACGTGGGAGTCCGGGTGGAAAAAGAGTGGGTGGGAACGGAATGACAACACCGGATCATACCAGCCGCCTGTTCCTGCCAGCGTCTATCCGCAAGAATATAAACAGCAGAATCGTAAAGCCCCACAACGAAGACCCGCCATAACTGAAGAATGGCAGCGGAATGCCGATGACCGGTGTCAGTCCCAATACCATGCCGATGTTGATGAACAAATGAAACAGGAAAATGCTCATCACCGAATAGCCGTACACCCGGCCAAATGTCGAAGTCTGCCGTTCGGCCACAAAAATAAGCCGTAATATCAAAGTCAGAAACAGGAGAAGCACCAGAGCAGAGCCCACAAAGCCTTCCTCTTCGCCCACGGTGCAAAAAATAAAGTCCGTATCCTGCTCAGGCACATACTTCAGCTTCGTCTGAGTGCCGTTCAAAAATCCTTTTCCCAACAAGCCGCCCGACCCGATGGCTATTTTAGACTGATTGACATTGTAACCGGCACCGGCCAGATCCTCCTCCATGCCCAAGACCACCTTGATGCGGATCTGCTGGTGAGGCTCCAGCACCTTATTGAAGAAGTAGTCGCCGGAATACAGAAAAGCGATGGAGCCTAAGGCGAAAAGCCCGACCAACAGATAAGACAGATGACGTTCGCTCAAAGCCAAATACAGCAAATAGCCTATCGCCAACGCACAAAGCCCCCACTCCACCCATACCAGGTTGAAGGGCACAATGTATTCAGACACGACAAATGCGACCAGCAATGTGCCCGCTGTCCCGATCAGCATGTTCCTCACAGGTTTCCATTTCTTCATGTAAACCCACACCATGCCAGCCGCAAACAGCAGTATCAACAGCAACACCGTAAACGCTCCTATCGGCGTAGGCGTATCGGCGATGTTCACTTCGGCAAAACGGATGCCGATGATAAAATAGGCCACCGCGCAGATGCCTGCAAACAACACGACGCCAGGCATCCCCTCCCGATAGAGCACGAGGAAAAAGGCCAGAAAAACCAAAGCCGACCCCGTCTCACGCTGCATCACGATCAGCAGCATCGGAAACAGGATAAGGAAAGCCAGCATCAGGGCGTTCTTCCAATTCTTTATGGTGAACGAATAGGAATTCATAAACTTGGCCAACGCCAAAGCCGTGGCAAACTTGGCAAACTCAGCCGGCTGCAGACTGACCGGCCCTAAAATGAGCCACGAGCGGGAACCTTTGGTGTCGGGCGCAATAAAAATGGTCACGACCAGCAAAAGGATCAGCAGAATATAGACGATGTAGGAAAACATGTCATACAGCGTATCGTCCAACATCAGCAAAACAAAACCCAAGCCGAACGAACAGATGATCCACACAAACTGCTTGCCGGCACGGGTGGAGAAATCCAGAAAATCCCGGTCGCCGTAGTCATAACTGGCGCCGCACACACTGAACCATCCGCACGTAATCAGGAGCAGATACACCACAATGGTGAACCAGTCCAAAGATTTCCATATACTGTCTCTCTTTATCATCTCTCTTCGTCTCCATAAAGAATCACCCGGTTGCTGAACTCTTCGGCCAGTTTTTCGTTTTCGGGCGAAAGTTTACCATTCAAATATTGATCCATCATAAGAGCGCCGATCGGCACACCGTAGGTGGCGCCAAAGCCGCCGTTCTCCACATAAACTGCAATGGCAATCTTCGGATCGTTCATCGGAGCAAACCCCATGAACACACTGTGATCCTTGCCACGGTTTTGAGCGGTACCTGTCTTTCCGCAAGCTTCCACGTCTGGCAATATATAGCTCACCATGCGGCAAGTGGCGCTTCCCGTGCTTCCATCCACCGCAGCCCGCATGCCTCTTGCCACGATCTCATAATACTCACGGTCGATCGTGGGATAGCGGCGTGTCCGGTAAAGGCTGTCCAGCTCGTTGTCCTCAATCTCCTTCACGATGTGGGGGGTGATGAAATATCCCCGATTGGCAATCGTCGCGCCCAAATTGGCGATCTGCAAGGGAGTGGCCAGGATTTCCCCCTGCCCGATGGAAATGCTGATGACGGTCAGGCCGTTCCAAGCCCCCCGATAAACGCGGTCATAGAATTTGGCATTGGGAATAAACCCTCTCTGCTCGCCGGGAAGATCCGTTCCCAGCGGATAGCCGAAACCTTGGGAGACCATGTGGTCTTTCCAGACCGTAATGGCGTTTTGCGGCGATCCGTATTTCCGGTCGCCGAACATACGGAAAAGCCCCCAGCAAAAGTAGGAGTTGCAGGAGGTGGCGATGGCGGGAATCAAGGTCAAAGGCGAAGCATGACCGTGACACCCCACGTGCAGGTTCCGGTAGCTGAAGCCATGCGAGCAGGGAAATGCCGGCGTTTCCTCCTGAATGACCCCTTCCTGCAAGAAGGTCAGTCCCTGTGCCGTCTTAAAAGTAGATCCGGGCGGATAGACCCCCATAATGGCGCGGTTAAGCAGGGGTTTCCGGTTGTCCGACTGGAGCAGACGATGGTTCTTCCCCCGCTGGCGCCCGATCATCAGATGCGGGTCGAAGGAAGGAGAGGAAACCATGCACAAGATTTCTCCCGTGGAAGGCTCAATGGCCACAATGGCACCTATCTTATGCTGGAGCAGCCGTTCGCCCAGAAGCTGCAGATCAATGTCAATGCCCAGCTTCAGATTCTTGCCCGGCACGGAAGGACGGTCTAGCTTCCCGTCCATATAATGCCCCTGAATGCGCCCGTGAGCGTCGCGCAACAGCACTTCCACTCCCTTTTCGCCACGCAGGTATTTCTCATACGATTTCTCAATGCCTTGCTTCCCTATATAGTCGCCGCGCCCGTAGTAATCATCTTTCTCAATGTCGCGCATCGACACTTCTCCGATGTCTCCCAGCGCATGCCCCGCAGCATTGTAGGCATACTGGCGGATAGTGCGCCGCTGAATGTAGAAACCGGGATATTTAAACAGCTTCTCCTGAAACACGCCACATTCCTCCGCCGAGAGCTGTGTCATGAAGGTCTGATGGGTGTATTTGGAATAGCCTGGATTCTTCCGGCGGTTTCTGACATCCTTCATCCGCTCGTCAAACTGTTCGCGGGTAATCCCTAAAGCCTTGCAGAAGTCCAATGTGTCCAACGCCTCCACCTCCCTGGGAACAAAGGTGATGTCATAGGCAGGCTGATTGAATACCAGCAGCTTCCCATTGCGGTCGTAAATGGCACCGCGCGAAGGATATTGCACCTTGTTCAGGAAAGCATTGCTGTCGGCATAGCGCTTATAGTCATCCGTCATGATCTGCAGATAAAATAGCCGCACAATGTAAGTCAAAACGATTACAATGGCCGCTGCGGCTATCACATACTTCCGTTTCTCTAAGGTATAGTTTTTCATTTTTCCGATTTCTTTCTAATCCCTTCCAACGCCATGATGCACAACACGGTCAGCACCGTACTGGCAACAATCTTCAGCAGCAGGATGCCAATGTGAGCAAAAGAGAAAAACTCGATGATGAGCAACACGGCATGATGAATCAGCACACAGGCCACCATATATTTCAAGAAAGACGAGAATCCCATGGCGCGCACCGTCGGCACAATGCTGTCCACCGCATCGCGCGGCATGAACAGCCGTAAGATCACCGGACGCACAAAGGCCAGCAGCACACTGGCCGCCGCGTTCATACCGGGCGTGTCGGAAAAGACATCCACCGTCAGCCCCAGAAAGAAAGCCCAAAGCATCAATGCATTGCGGGAGACATCCGATTCAAACTTCAGGATAAGGTAGACATACAGAAAAGGCGTGGCATAGCCTGCCACATGCACATTGTTCAGTATCAGTGCCTGCAGCAACACCAAACCAACGAACCATCCAAACTTATGCAGATAATTTAATGCCAAAACAATATCACTAATTAAATTAACAAGTTAATAACTCACTTATTCATTTCCTCTTTCTCCAAAGCCTGTTGCTCAGCCTGTCCCGCACGAGAGATGACACGGACATTGTTTATCTTGCCAAAATCGGTAGCCAGCCTGATCTTCAGCAGGTAAGAAAGGCCATCGTGCGAATCGTTCATGTCTGCCACAGTGCCCACCATCACTCCAGCCGGGAATACGGTAGAATAGCCGCTGGTGACCACCGTATCGCCCAGATTGAACTCGGCATGCCGGGGCAGATCTTTCAGATAAGCATATTGCGAATTGCCGCCTTCCCATTTCAAGTAGCCGAAATAGTCACTGCCCACAATCTTACAGCTAAGGCTGGACTTACTGTTGAGCAGCGAAATGACCAGCGAATAGCGGGGCGAAGTCTTGTAGACGATGCCGACAGCGCCGTTGGCGTCTACCACCCCCATTTCAGGACGGATCCCAGCCAACGAGCCTTGATCCAGAGTGATGTAGTTATCCGCATTGCTCAGCGTATTCTTGATGACGTGCGCCTTGAATGTCTGGCAAGAGTCCATCCCCACCCGTTCAAGGCTCTGCATGCGCAACGTGTCTGCCGCCTGATCGCGCAAAGCCTGTTCCAGTGCCGCTACCCGTTGTTCCAGCCATACATTCCGGTCCAGCAAATCTTCGTTCACCGACTTCAGGTGGAAATAAGAAGTTATGTTCCCCGACAATTCATAAATCCACCCCGCCATTCCGTTGGCCGAAGTGAAAAACACACTCTGTTGGTAACGGTTGAAGCGGAACAATAAAACAAAACTGGCTACCTCTAACAGCAGAAAGAGGAACCAGTAGTTGTATTTGATGAGAAAATTCAGCAGATTCCGCATAATCCCCCTGTTTTTACCTCATCAGGAACGAGAATCTGTCTACATTCTTCAATGCCACGCCCGTACCTTTAGCCACAGCGTGCAAGGGGTCTTCTGCTATGTGGAACGGAATGTTTATCTTATCCGTCAGCCGTTTGTCCAAGCCACGAAGCAAAGCGCCGCCGCCGGCCAGGTAGATGCCGTTGTGCACAATGTCGGCATACAGTTCGGGAGGCGTGTTCTCCAGTGCGCTGAGAATGGCTGTCTCAATTTTCGAGATGGATTTCTCCAGACAGTGCGCCACTTCCTGATAACATACCGGCACCTCCATAGGCAGAGCTGTAATGCGGTTCGGGCCATGCACAATGTAATCTTCCGGCGCATCCTCACCCAAATCGGTCAGAGCGGCACCTACATGTATCTTGATGCGCTCAGCCATCCGCTCGCTCACCTTCACGTTGTGCTGACGGCTCATGTACTCCTGAATGTCGGCAGTCAGGTCATCGCCGGCAATACGGATGGAGTTGTTAGACACAATGCCGCCCAATGAAATGACAGCAATCTCAGTGGATCCGCCGCCTATGTCGACTATCATGTTGCCTTCCGGCGCTTCCACATCAATGCCGATGCCGATCGCGGCAGCCATCGGCTCGAATATGAGATAAACATCCCGTCCTCCGGCGTGCTCAGCCGAGTCGCGCACGGCACGCAGTTCCACTTCGGTGCTGCCCGAAGGGACGCCTATCACCATGCGGAGAGAAGGAGAAAACAAGCGGTTCTTGCGATTCACCATTTTGATAAGGCCACGGATCATCTGCTCGCAGGCATAAAAGTCCGCAATCACCCCATCGCGCAAGGGACGGATGGTGCGGATGTTGTCGTGCGTCTTTTCATACATCATCTTGGCCTTCTCGCCTACGGCAATCATCTTATCTGTGCGACGGTCCAAAGCCACCACCGAAGGCTCGTCCACCACAATCTTGCCATCGGTCGTGATAATGGTGTTAGCGGTGCCCAAATCCATCGCTATCTCTTGTGTAAAAGAAAAAAATCCCATCTTTTAATATCGTTAATGAGTTGATTATAAAGAAAAGAAGGTGTGCCGGAATGAACTCGCAGTTTCATCCCGACACATCCCTTCTTTGTGATTCTCTTAATGTTTGAAATGGCGGAATCCGGTTGTCACCATGGCCATGCCGTGTTCATTGCAATAGTCAAACGAAAGCTGATCCTTGATGCTTCCGCCCGGCTGGATGACCGCAGTGATACCGGCCTTGTCGGCAATCTCCACACAATCGGGGAAGGGGAAAAAGGCATCGCTCGCCATGACAGCACCCTTCAGGTCGAAGCCAAACCGCTGCGCTTTCTCCACAGCCTGATTCAAGGCGTCCACCCGGCTGGTCTGTCCCACACCGCTTGCCAGCAGCTGCTTGCCCTTAGCCAGGACAATGGCGTTGCTCTTGCTGTTTTTCACAATCTTGTTGGCAAACAGCAGGTCTTCGATCTCTTCTTCCGTAGGAGCTTTGGCTGTAACAGTCTTCAGATCGTTGCGCGTTTCCACTTTCAGGTCACGATCCTGCACCAACACACCGTTCAGCAACGAACGGAACTGCTTTTCCGGCAAAGCGGCAGGCTTGCGGACCAAGATGATGCGGTTCTTCTTCTGCCCCAATATTTCCAGAGCATCCACGTCATAGTCGGGAGCGATGATCACTTCAAAGAAGATCTCATTGATGGCTTCGGCCGTTTCCTTGTCCACCACAGCATTGGTCACCAGCACACCGCCGAAAGCAGAGACGGGATCACCCGCCAAAGCGGCTTTCCATGCTTCCAGCACCGTGGGACGGGATGCCAAGCCACATGCGTTGTTGTGCTTCAGGATGGCAAAAGTCGTCTCACCCTCAAACTCGTCTATCAGCTCGACAGCGGCATTGATGTCTTGCAGATTGTTATAGGATATTTCCTTGCCATGGATTTGGTCGAAAAGCTCATCCAGGTTGCCATAGAAATAGCCCTTCTGATGAGGATTCTCACCATATCGCAACGTTTTCTGATTGTTGGCAGAACAACGGAACTCGCTGCCTTCGCCGCCGTCAAAATAATTAAAGATAGCGGCATCATAGTGTGAAGACACTCCAAAAGCCTCTTTGGCGAACCAGCGGCGCTCCTCCAAGGTCGTCTTGGCTCCATGCTCCATCAGGATGTCGCGGAAGGGCTGGTATTGGTTTTGCGAAGCGACAATCACCACATCGTTGTAATTCTTGGCAGCCGCACGGATAAGCGAGATGCCGCCTATGTCAATCTTTTCGATGATGGAAGCCTCATCGGCTCCGCTGGCCACAGTGGCCTCAAAGGGATAAAGATCTACAATCACCAAGTCTATTTCGGGTATTTCATATTTTGCCAATTGCTGCATGTCTTGCTCCAAACCGCGACGACAAAGGATGCCGCCGAAGATTTTGGGATGCAACGTCTTCACGCGCCCGCCCAAAATGGAGGGGTAAGTCGTAAGCTCTTCCACTGCCTTGCAGGGATAGCCCAACGATTCGATAAACTGACGGGTACCGCCTGTCGACAACAGTTCCACACCCTCTTCGTGCAATTTGGAAATAATCTCGTCCAGTCCCTCTTTGTGATAGACGGACACCAGTGCTGTTTTAATTCTTTTTGTTTCAGCCATGTTCTACTTATTTAAACTACGCGTATATTAAATAAAATGAATGCCACAAAGGTACAAACTTTCTTGATTTGCGTATGCATACAGCCTATATAAATTTGCTATAATTAAAATAAAGTAAGTGATTCCGCTTCCGCCAACGCAAAATCCGGCAGACGGGCAGCAGGTTTAATGTCAAGAAAAAAACAGCCGCAAACGGCATCCTATAGATGAAGTTGTAAAAGCAGCTTGTACGGAGAGGTGCAAGGAGTATGCCACTGTAAAAAAATAAGAGATGTTTCAAGCGTAAGCGGACCGCATTGTACACGATTTTTTCAAATCAAAACCGCGCACTATATATGGCAAAAAAATCCGCGCAAGCGGCCTGCAAAAGGGTATTTGCAAACGCCTGCGCAGATGCGGAAAAATTCAGGAATAGGGAAATCTGCTTACCAAATGGATACACGCTCCTCTTTCGGCAGATACATCGGATCCGTATCGAGGATGTGGAACGCGTCATACCAAGCGTCGATCTGAGGCAGGGCGCCGTTCACACGCCACTCGCCCAGCGAGTGTACGTCCATCTTTGTCAGATAAAGCACATATTCAGGACGGATATTGTTGGCCCACACACCGGCGTATGCCAGGAAGAAGCGCTGTTCGGGAGACAGCCCGTCCACGTATTCCAAGGGATCGGCTGCGGTAGCGTTCTTGAAAGCTTGGAAAGCCACTTGCAGACCTCCATGATCGGCAATGTTCTCACCCAAGGTCAATTTGCCGTTGGCGTGTACGCCCGGAGCTACCTGAATGCTGTCGAAGAAGTTCACCATCACTTGCGCACGTTCGTTGAAACGCTCGGCATCTTCAGCCGTCCACCAGTCTGTCAGATTGCCATCCTTGTCGAACTGACGGCCTTGGTCGTCAAATCCGTGGGTCATTTCGTGGCCGATAACCACGCCAATGGCACCGTAATTGAAAGCATCGTCAGCGTTCATGTCAAAGAACGGAGGCTGCAGGATGCCGGCGGGGAAACAGATCTCATTGGTCGTCGGGTTGTAATATGCGTTTACGGTCTGCGGGGTCATGTGCCACTCGTCGCGATCAACGGGCTTACCGGCCTTGGCCATATTCTCATCGCTGGCCCAGACGGTGGCACGTTCGATGTTGGCGTAATAAGAATCATCCTTGATTTCCAATGTGCTGTAGTCTTTCCACTTGTCGGGATATCCGATCTTGACACGGAAAGCGGCGAGTTTCTCCAATGCCTTGGTCTTGGTCGAATCCCCCATCCACTCCAGGTTCTGGATGCGTTCGCCCAAAGCGGTCTGCAGGTTCTTCACCAGCGCCACCATACGCTCCTTGGCTGCGGCGGGAAAATACTTCTCCACATACATCTGGCCTACCGCTTCACCCAGCACACCGCTCACGGTGCTGACCGCACGTTTCCAACGGGGCTGCATCTCCTGTGCGCCGCTCATGGTGCGGCCGTAGAATTCGAAGTTCTGCTCCACGATTTCGTCGTTCAGGAAAGAGGCGGCACGGTCTATGAGTTTCCATTGCAGGTAAATGACTTGCCGTTCAGCCGGCATCGTGTCCAGTATCTTGACGGCTTCCGCCAAGGCTTCGGGCTGTCCGACAATGATTTCCTTCACATCTTTCAGGCCAAGGCTGGTCAGGTAGGCATCCCAATCAAAGGTCGCATATTGCTTCTTGAGATCGTCCAGCGTCATCTTGTTGTAGTTGGCCTGCGGGTCGCGCAGTTCCACCATGCTGCGGAACGCCTTGGCCAGACGGGTCTCTACGTCCATCACGATGTCACAGCCTTTCTGTGCCGTAGCCTCATCGAATCCGGCCAGCTGGTACATCTTCACCACATGTTCCTTGAAGGCTTCGCGTATCTTGGCCGTCGCCTCATCTTCGCCCAGGTAGTAATCGCGTTCGCCCATCGACAAGCCGGCCTGTGACGTGTAGACGGCGTTCATCGCGCTGTTCTTGGCATCGGCTCCCACACCGGTTCCCAAATAGCTGGTAATGCCGCGCCGCTCCAGCGAGCCCAGCAACGCATAAATGTCCTTCTTGTCCTTCAGGGCGGCAATCTCTTCCAATTCCGCCTTGATGGGCGCGATGCCTTCCGCATTCAGCTTCACCGTATCCATGGCAATCTTATAGAGATCGCCCACCTTCTGCGCGATGCTGCCCGCCTCGTATTGTCCGGCAGCCAGCCCCTCTATGAGTCCCTGCATCTGCTTACGGTTTTCCTCTGTCAAGATGGTAAAGGAGCCGTATTGCGAATACTCAGCCGTGAGCGGATGAGCCTTCATCCAGCCTCCACAAGCATATTGATAGAAATCGGTACCCGGCAAGGCCGTAGTATCGAGATTGGCAAGATCAACGCCGATGGTCTGCACGCTCTTGCCCGAGTTACAGGATGCCATTGCCAGGCATACAGCTGCAACCGTCAGATAATGTTTCATGTTCATAACAATATGATTAAAAAATTTTTTGGGTGCAAAGGTACACTTTTTAAAGAGAAGATGATAGCGGCCTGAGGAAATATTTCCGCAGGCAGAAGGGCGTCAGCCTCTCTTTTGCTCCTCTTCCAGCTCCAGACCGGCCGCTTCCCACGCCTGCATGGCCTTGTCCAGCTGGTCCATCAGCTTGCGGTGGCGGTCATAGAGGGTCATGTCCGACGCTCCTTCGGCGGTGGACATCTGCTGCTCCAGCATGGAGATGGCCGCTTCTGTCTCATTGATTTCCGTCTCGCAATCAGCCACCCGGCGCTCCAGCCTTTTCAGCCGTTTGTTGCGCTCCTTCTGTTCCTCGTAAGACAGGCGGCCCGCCGAAGCTTGCGTTTCTGCTGCCGCAGGGGCGGTTTCCGCTTTCGCCGGTCGCGAAAAGGCGGACAGTTCGCTCAGGCTCTCTATCTGCTTCTTTTGGAGGAAGTCGTAGATGCCGCCCAAGTGTTCCTTCACCAAGCCTCCGCCAAACTCGTAGACCTTGCCCACCAGCCCGTCCAGGAAGTCGCGGTCGTGACTGACAAGAATAACCGTGCCGTCAAAATCGCGGATCGCCTCTTTCAGCACGTCCTTGGAACGCATATCCAAATGATTGGTCGGCTCGTCCAGAATAAGGAAATTCACCGGCTCGAGCAGCAGCTTGATCATGGCCAGGCGGGTACGTTCCCCGCCGCTCAACACCTTCACCTTCTTTTCCGACGCTTCTCCGCCGAACATGAAGGCTCCTAAAATGTCGCGTATCTTCAACCGGATGTCACCCACGGCCACCCGGTCGATGGTGTCGAACACGGTCAGATTCTCGTCCAGCAGCTGCGCCTGATTCTGGGCGAAATAGCCGATCTGCACGTTATGGCCCAAGGTGAGCCGTCCGGCATAGTCGGTGATCTGCCCCATGATGCATTTCACCAAGGTGGACTTTCCTTCACCGTTCTTTCCCACAAAAGCCACTTTCTCGCCCCGGCTGATCGTGAGGTTGACATCGTGGAACACCACGTGGTCTCCATACGCCTTGGACACGTCCTCGCAAATGACCGGATAGCTGCCGCTCCTGCTGGAGCAGACAAACTTAAGCCGCAAGGCCGAGTTGTCTTCCTCGTCCACCTCGATGCGTTCCAGCTTTTCCAGCTGCTTGATGCGGCTCTGCACCTGCACGGCCTTGGTGGCCTTGTAGCGGAAACGCTCGATGAAGGCTTCCGTGTCTTCGATCTGCTTCTGCTGGTTCTCGTAGGCGCGGAGCTGTTGTTCGCGGCGTTCCTTGCGGAGTGTGACAAACTCGTCATACTTCACCTTATAATCATAGATATGTCCGCAGGAGATTTCGATGGTGCGGGTGGTGACGTTGTTCAGGAAGGCGCGGTCGTGGCTGACCAGGACGACGGCATTGGCACGGGTGGCCAAAAAATGTTCCAGCCACTGGATGCTCTCGATGTCGAGATGGTTGGTAGGCTCGTCCAGCAACAAGACATCCGGACGGCGCAGCAGCAGCTTGGCCAGCTCTATGCGCATGCGCCACCCGCCTGAGAACTCACTGGTGGGGCGGTCGAAGTCGGTGCGCTCAAAGCCCAAACCCTGCAAGGTGCGCTCTATCTCGGCCTGATAGTTCGTGCCGCCCATCATCAGGAAACGGTCGTTGAGGTGGGTAAACCGCTCGATGAGCTTCCGGTAATCCTCGCTCTCATAGTCGGTGCGGTCGGCCAGTTCCTGGTTCATGCGTTCCAGACTGTCCTGCATTTCGTGAATGTGTTCAAAAGCCAGCTCAGCCTCCTGCATCACGGTCCGTTCGTCACTCAGCACCATCACCTGAGGCAGGTAGCCGATGGTGCAGTCGCGCGGCACAGCCACCGCTCCTTCCGTGGGCTGCTGCAGGCCGGCCAATATCTTGAGCATGGTGGATTTTCCCGCCCCGTTCTTTCCCACCAGGGCGATGCGGTCTTTCTTGTTGATGACAAAAGAGACATCTTCAAACAGGGGGGTGGCGTTGAACTCCACCTTCAGTCCTTCTACTGAAATCATAGTGTCAATGAATGGGTTATCGTTTACAGGGGGCAAAGGTAGTCATTTTTTAGGAGTCGGCAAACCCTTGCCCGCTTTCCGTCATCGGTAATGGTTGCAGATGTGGCGGTGGGGGTTGTAGATCGTCTTGCACCTGTAGTTGCAATAGCCGCCGGAGAGGTGGTAGCAACTGGCACAACTGCGGCTGGAAGAGCTGTTGGCAAACAAGGAAAGCACGAAGTAGCCAATGAGCACGATGATCAGCAAAGCCACAAAATGCATCAGTATCAGGATGGTGGCCAAGCTTCCGAGCAGGTAGATGCCCATGGCAAACAGGGCGTTGCCCACACCCGCCGACGGTGCCACCGCCCGATAGATCAGCACAAGCTGCACCACCTGGCACACCAGAAGGGCGATCGGGACAGCCGGCAGGGCGACCGGGAAAAAGATGCCCAAAGCAATGCCCAATATCACGGCTCCCGCCCATGAGTAAAGTCCCCAGCGGAAATCGAAATAGCCGCCCGTGTTGTACTGCACGTCTCCCAGCAGGTAGAAGAAATTGAGGATCTGGTTGTAAACCACGATGCCGAACAGCACGAAATCGACAATGGTCCACAGCCAGCCCACCGTATCCGGCTGGCAAAACCAGATGGTGTCGCTCCCCATCATCCCCACATAAACAAGCTCCAGCGCACACACGCCGAGAAACACCCAGCCATGCTGCAGGTGCATCCCGTCTGTCAGGGAACTGTCGCCGCGCATCCACCTGAGCACAAACAGCCAGATGGAGAGGCCGAGGATGGGGAATATCATCCATTTCGCATCGCCTCCGCCCTTCAGGAAGCTCAAATCCCAACTGAAGCCGGAAGCGTCTTCCGCCTCCGCAGCCTCCTGCTCCGCCTTCCGCAGGTAGTCCGCGCTGACGTAGGCGACCGAATCGTCCAGTTTCACCTTGGCCCATCCGTCCTTGATCTCATAGACTTCCAGCGTGCCTCCCCGGCTGATGGTGCCCACAACGGGAGCAGACGTGTCGGGCGCGCTGCGGATGTTCAGGTAAGAATCTACGTCCACTTCATAACGCTCTTGCGCCAGCGACGGAAACACGGCGCAACACCAAACAAAAAAGATAAAAAAAATTGTTCTCATGGAGTTAGCGGGTATTAAGGATGAAACATTTCTAAAACCGACATAGTATTTTACAAACAATACTTCGGTAAATTTTTACCGAGAAATTAAAATTAAATAATAGAATCGGTGTTAGCCGGTTCAGAATTATA
>CALUOU010000045.1 GCA_944322335.1 uncultured Bacteroides sp. | reverse complement strand
TCAGGGCAAAAAGACAGGTTAAGCAAAAAGAAGAGGCTCTACAAGGCTGCTTTAGACATCAAGTATCTGAGAAAACTATTGGAATTTTGATGCGGTTGCCCTGCACCTGGAATGTCCCAGACATGACAGGACGGACTGTCAAACGTGATATTGCAAATCTTCAGGAATTAGGCATAATATCAAGGGAAGATGGTCGCAAAGACGGCGCATGGATTGTGAAGCAAGATGAGGAATAATGAATGAAGCCGTTGGCGTTATGAAACGTCAGCGGGACAAACGGGTGGACATGCCTGATTGAATGGCACAAGCGGCCGTTTGATGCCTATTTCAAAAGGAAGTCGGATAAGCGCTCATCCGAATGGGGAAACAGTTTTTGGAAGTGGTTTCTCATCCGTTGGCGGGACTCTTCGGGGGTACGGTCGGGATGGCAGCTGTCTTTACCCAAAAAGGATTCGGGAGTGGTGAGCAACGCCCATCCCCAGCCATACTTCTGTCCGTGTTTGTCCTTGGGGTTGATGAAATTTTCCGTAACGATATATCCGCCCATTTCGAGCCGGGAAATGTAAGAGTCAAACTTGCCGCGCATTTTTGTGCCCGTAAAGCCGCATGTTTTACGCAGGTCGCGGGTGATCATGCTGCCGTTTTCTTTCAGAGTCTGGAGTATCATATCCTCGATGCTTCCTTCCTTAGGGTGTGGAAATACGCTTCGGCGGTGGTTGCAGAAATCAGGCCACCACTCACGGCTGATGAAGGCGGCTTTCCGGTTGAAGAACTTGCCATACGCACACCCGCTTTCCTGTATGATTTCGCCTTTCCATTCCCATAGCGGCCATTCCCATCCGCCGTCAGGCAACGGGACATACCGGCATTCCTCGTCCACCGCTTCTTCTGCCGACCAACCATTGAGTCCCATGCGCAGCAGAGGCAGGAATCCGATTTCGTTAATGTATTCAATCAATTCACTGCAATTGTGTATTTTGTTTATTTTCATGTCAATGTTTGGTTTACTTGGTATATTCATAGAGACTTTTTTTAAAATTTTATTAAGTTCCTTTTTGGGAACTTCCTGTTAAATGTGTTTGACTTATGATGCGGCAAAGTTATTGTTTTGGAGCCAATCGGACAATTTTTTTAGCTGTTTTTTGCCATCTGTTGTAAAGATTCAAAAGACTTGTTTCCCTTGCAGGGCTATGGTGCGGGCTTCCCTGTTTGTATGTCTGCTTGATACTTTATCCGCATTGAAAAAAGATAGCGTCCTGTAAACTTTGGCAAATACAGATTAATTGCTTACCTTTGCGGCTCAAAAAAGAAAACTAAAAAGCGAAGAACATGTTCGATAATTTAAGCGAACGGCTTGAGCGGTCGTTCAAAATATTGAAAGGTGAAGGCAAAATCACCGAGATAAATGTGGCAGAGACGTTGAAAGATGTGCGCAAAGCTCTGCTGGATGCCGATGTGAACTACAAAGTGGCCAAGACTTTCACCGATACCGTGAAGGAGAAAGCTTTAGGGCAAAATGTGCTGACGGCTGTGAAGCCCAGTCAGCTGATGGTGAAGATTGTTCATGACGAGCTGGCTCAGTTGATGGGAGGAGAGACGGCGGAACTGGATTTGGGCGGAAAGCCAACCGTAATCCTTATGTCTGGCTTGCAAGGTTCGGGTAAGACAACGTTCAGCGGCAAGCTGGCTCGGATGCTGAAGGCGAAGAAGAGCCGCCGTCCTTTGTTGGTCGCTTGCGATGTATATCGTCCTGCCGCTATCGAACAGCTTCGTGTCTTGGCCGAGCAGATCAATGTTCCCATGTATAGTGAGACGGATGTAAAAGATCCTGTGGCCATTGCCCGGCGTGCCATTCAGGAGGCGAAGGCTAAGGGTTATGACACTGTTATTGTCGATACGGCCGGCCGTTTGGCTGTGGACGAGCAGATGATGAACGAGATTGCTTCGATCAAGGAAGCCATTCAGCCCAATGAAATCCTTTTTGTGGTGGATGCCATGACGGGACAGGATGCCGTGAATACGGCGAAAGAGTTTAATGACCGTTTGGACTTTACAGGTGTGGTGCTGACCAAGCTTGACGGTGACACCCGTGGCGGCGCAGCCCTTTCCATACGCACCGTGGTCAACAAACCTATCAAGTTTATTGGTACAGGCGAAAAGCTGGAGGCTATTGACCAGTTCCATCCGGCGCGTATGGCAGACCGCATATTGGGCATGGGTGACATTGTGTCTCTGGTAGAGCGTGCTCAGGAGCAGTACGATGAGGAAGAGGCCAAGCGTTTGCAGCGCAAGATACAAAAGAATCAGTTTGATTTCAACGATTTCTTGAATCAGATAGCCCAGATTAAGAAAATGGGTAATCTGAAAGACCTGGCATCTATGATTCCGGGAGTGGGGAAGGCCATTAAGGACATCGATATTGATGACAATGCATTCAAGAGCATTGAGGCCATCATTTACTCCATGACACCCAAGGAGCGTTCTCATCCTGAGATTCTGAACAGTTCGCGTCGGCAACGCATAGCTAAGGGAAGCGGCACGAACATTCAGGAGGTGAATCGGCTGATCAAGCAGTTTGACCAAGTCCGTAAAATGATGAAACTTGTGACAGACAATAGCAAGATGGGCAAAATGATGTCCAGAATGCCTGGATTTAGGAAGAAATAAATATAGACAGTAAAGATGACATTAATCGATGGAAAGGCTGTTTCTGCTCAGATTAAGCAGGAAATAGCAGAAGAAGTGGCACAGATAGTGGCTGCGGGCGGCAAACGTCCTCACTTGGCTGCTATCCTGGTGGGGCATGACGGGGGAAGCGAGACTTACGTGGCCAACAAGGTGAAAGCCTGTGAGGTGTGTGGATTCAAATCCACGCTGATCCGTTATGAAGATGATGTGACTGAGGAAGAGCTTTTGGCCAAGGTGCGTGAATTGAATGCCGATGCCGATGTGGACGGATTTATTGTCCAGCTCCCTTTGCCGAAGCATATATCCGAACAGAAAGTGATTGAAACCATTGATTATCGCAAGGATGTAGACGGTTTTCATCCCATCAACGTAGGACGCATGTCTATTGGGCTGCCTTGCTACATTTCGGCGACTCCCAATGGAATCCTTGAACTGTTGCGTCGTTATAACATTGAGACTTCTGGCAAGAAATGCGTGGTTTTAGGCCGCAGCAACATTGTGGGCAAGCCTATGGCTATGCTGATGATGCAGAAAGCCTATCCGGGAGATGCGACCGTTACCGTATGCCATAGCCGCAGCCGTGACCTGGTGAAAGAATGTCAGGAAGCCGATATTATAATAGCTGCCATGGGGCAGCCCAATTTTGTGAAGGCTGAAATGGTGAAAGAAGGTGCGGTGGTCATTGATGTCGGTACAACCCGTGTGCCCGATGCGACGAAGAAGTCCGGCTTTAAACTGACTGGTGATGTTAAGTTTGACGAAGTTTCTCCCAAATGTTCCTTCATCACTCCTGTGCCTGGCGGGGTGGGACCTATGACCATTGTCTCATTGATGAGAAACACCCTGTTGGCCGGTAAAAAGGCTATTTATAAATGACAGGTGGTTAGATTTCAGTTTATAGAAAAAATCCCCTGCAAGGCAAATGAGCTTGCAGGGGATTCTTTTCTTTTTTCTTAGGGAAGGAATGGTCCGTTTACTCCTCTTTCCCCAGATAGTTCCAGACTAAGGCGCTTAGAGCGGCGCCAACGAAAGGTGCTACGATGAAGAGCCACAGTTGCGACAGGGCTATGCCTCCTTCAAACAAGGCCGGGCCGATGCTGCGCGCGGGATTGACCGAAGTTCCCGTAATGGGGATACAGACGATGTGGACAAGCGTCAGTGTCAGTCCGATGGCCAGGCCAGCCAACGAACCCGCTCCCTTCTTGGGATCGGTGGCTCCCAATGCCACCAGGACGAAAATGAAAGTGAAAACAGCTTCAGCTAAGAACGCTTGGGCCGTCTCGCCTTCTCCGAAACTGTTGGAGCCAGTGGAGGTAGGACCGTCGTGAGCGCCTGTTGCAATCAATGCGTAAAGCAATGCTGAGCCGATGACGGCTCCGATAACTTGGAATACCATGTACATGGCCGCATCCTTGCCCTTCATGCGGCCAGACAGGTAAACGCCTAAGGTGATAGCGGGGTTGATGTGGCAGCCGGAAATGCCGCCAATGGCGTATGCCATAGCGACCACAGAAAGTCCGAAAGCCAAAGCTACTCCGATTGTTCCGACTCCAGCTCCTACCGTGCCTGCCAGGTTGCCGGCAAAAACTGCGCTGCCACATCCCATAAGAACGAGCACCATCGTTCCTGTCATTTCTGCAATGTACTTTTTCATGATGATTAAATTTTAAAAGAAAACACGCACAATGTTAGGAAGAAGTCTCAAGATAAGCAAATGAAAGGTGTTAAAAAACGTGCATTCGGTATCATTTGTTTAGGAATCGGTACATTTCAGGCCAAGCTGGCCATGAGGGCTACAGCTCATCCTCCTTTGTGATCTCTCCAGCCAGGCAGGAGTTCATGCGATGGCGGATTTCGTCTTGGCTAAGTCCGTGTCCCAAGAGGAACATCAGTTTGGTGACCGCACATTCGGGAGTGCTGTCATAGCCGCTGACCACGCCCGCTTGCAGCAATTGCAGCCCTGTCTCATACCGTTTCATCTCTACGGCTCCGCTTTGGCATTGGGTGATGTTGATGATGACAATGCCTCGGCCGGTAGCCTCCTTCAGTTGCTGGATGAGCCATGGCTTTTGCGGAGCGTTGCCTGATCCGAAGGTCTTCAACACCACGGCTTTCAGGCCGGGAACATGGAGGACGGAGTGGACAATGCTTTCCTGAATGCCTGGGAAAAGGGTCAGTACCACCACGTTGGAGTCCAAAAGGTAGTGGGGCTTCATGGGACGGGTGGGGTCAGGCTGCCGGATGAGATGTTCGTTGTAGCGGATGTGGATGCCGGCTTTGGCCAATGCGGGATAGTTGAATGAGCGGAAGGCATTGAAGTTTTCCGCATTGATTTTGGTAGTGCGGTTGCCACGCATCAGCTCATTCTCAAAGAAGATGCACACTTCCGGCACGATGGGGGTACCGTCGGGATGTTTGGCGGCTGCGATTTCAATGGAAGTGATGAGATTTTCCTTGCCGTCGGTGCGCAGGGTTCCGATGGGCAGCTGTGCGCCTGTCAGGATTACCGGTTTGGAGAGATTCTCCAGCATGAAACTGAGTGCCGAGGCTGTATAGGCCATGGTGTCTGTCCCGTGGAGAATGACGAAACCGTCGAAATAATCGTAATTATAATGGATGATTTTGACGATTTTCGCCCAATAGGATGGCTCCATGTCTGAGGAATCGATGGGAGGATTGAACTGGTAGGACGAGATGCGGTAGTTGAAGCGTTTCAGTTCGGGGACATGCTTCAATAATTGGTCGAAATTGAAAGTCTCAAGCGCACCCGTGTCCGGGTTTTCAATCATTCCGATGGTTCCACCTGTGTAGATTAATAAAACGGAAGGGCAGTTGTCTGGCATGAGCATAGGGCTTGGCTATTGTTTTTGTGGGTGCAAACATAATGAAAAAACTTCGATTATCCATGCTTTTACCGACAAAAAGTATAGATTCGTTGCTGAAATATGCCCTTCCGTTCCGCTTTCTGGTTTCTTTATGTTAGAAATAGTGGACTCTTCCTGGTTTCTTCAGAGGCGGTCGGCTCATTTCCCGATCTGTTGGAGCAATAGCTTGATGGCTTGGTCGGGATTTCCTTTCGCTTCTTTGAGCAAGGCGATGAACCGGCTGCCGATGATGGCTCCGGAAGCGTGGGCACAGGCGGCTTGAAAGGTCTGTCGGTTGCTGATGCCGAAACCTATCATTCGGGGATTTCGCAAATGCAGGGAGTCTATGTGCTGGAAGTAGGCTTGTTTCTGCTCGTCGAAGTTTTGCTGGGCGCCGGTCGTGGATGCGGAGGATACCATGTAAATGAATCCGTTTGTGTGCCCGTCGATTTCGTGTATACGGGCTTCCGAGGTCTCAGGCGTAATCAGCATGATGACACGCAGGCCATAGTGCTCGGCCATGGTGCGGTAGTGCAGTTCGTATTCACGGAAGGGAAGGTCGGGAATGATAAGCCCGTCAATGCCGACTGTGGCGCATTGTTTGCAGAATGCCTCGAAGCCATAATGCAGGATGGGATTGAGATAGCCCATCAGAATAAGCGGAATGCGGACATCCTGCCGGATGTCTTTCAGTTGCTCAAACAAGAGAGAGACCGACATGCCGTTGCGCAATGCTTGTGTGGCTGCCTCTTGGATGACAAGGCCGTCTGCCATAGGGTCGCTGAAAGGAATGCCGATTTCTATCATGTCGACACCGTGGCGTTCAAGGCTGCGGATAACTTGTGCTGTGTTGTTTCGGTCGGGGTATCCGGCGCAAAAGTAGATGGAAAGCATTTGCTGGGGATGGGTTTGGAAAAGCTGTTCGATTCGGTTCATGTTATTTGTGATGGTTTAATGAGTTTGATGATGATTTTTTTAGAGGAAATGACCGTTTTCGCTAACCGCTATTCATCGCTTCCCCTTAATTTTGAATGGAAAGCCCGGATCCGTTCCACATCTTTGATGCCTGGAGCGGTTTCAAAACGGCTGTTGAGATCGATACCAGCCAGACGCGGGTGCTGGAAAGCGCGGATGGCCGGGGCACTGTAAAGATTGAGTCCGCCACTTAATAGAAAAGGTGTGTTTCCGGCATATCGGTGAAGCAAGTTCCAGTCAAACTGTTTGCCCGAACCGCCGTATTCCCTTGTCTTGCTGTCGAACAAGTAATAGTCACAAAGGCCGGTGTAGTGGCTTGTCCTTTCCAGGTCTTTGGGGTGGAAAATGGCGAAGGTCTTGATAAGACGCAGACCCTTGTTCAATAATGCCTGGCAATAATCGGGGGATTCTGTTCCATGCAGTTGGATGTAATGCAGACCGAAACGGTCTGCATACATCGTCACATTTTCTTTCGTTTCATTGACGAACACGCCCACCCGTTTGGCTCGTAAGGGCAAGTAGGAGGGCAGCCCGCACAGGCAACGGGGAGACTTGGGGTAGAAGATGAATCCTATCCAATCTATTCCCAGCTGCTCGACGGCACGGATGTTTTCTCCTTCGCTCATGCCGCAAACCTTGATGATCAGACGCTGTCTCATAGGCGGGGGGTGTGATTAAGTTCAGTGACAAAAGTTTGTAAAGTCTGGGCGGGATGTTCGGTCCGCATGAACGTTTCTCCGATGAGGAAGCCACGGAAGCCGACTTCCCGCAGCTTCCGGACGGTTGCCGTATCGGAAAGGCCGCTTTCCGACACAAGGACAGGAGCGTAGCCTGGCAATTGGCTGACACTTTGCCGCAGGGCCTCGGCCATGCGGAAAGAAGTGCCTGCATCGGTATGGAAGGAACCCAGGTGGCGGTTGTTGATGCCTACCATGTCTGCCTGACATTCCACGTATGTCAGCTCTTGCGGCGCATGCAGCTCCAGCAGCACTTCCAGTCCCAGCCTATGGGCAAGATCAGCGAGAACGGCGCAGGTCTCCTTGCTTAAACAGGCGGCAATGAGCAGCACGGCATCCGCGCCGGCCAGACGGGCTTGCAACAGCTGGTATTCGTCGATGATGAATTCTTTGCAAAGCAGAGGGAGGCTCGTGACAGTGCGTGCCGTTTGAAGGTCACCCATGCTCCCTCCGAAAAATTCGGAATCCGTCAGGATAGAGAGAGCTGCCGCTCCGGCCTGTTCGTAAGCGGAAGGAATCTGAGCCGCGTCAGCTTTCTGGCTGATCCACCCTTTCGAGGGCGAACGGCGTTTGAATTCGGCTATGATGCCCGTAGACGACCGTTCCAATGCCCGTTTCATGCTGAGGCAAGGGCGGGAGACCGTCTTGGCCTGATCGCGCAGCAGCGCAATGGGGCGAGCGGACTTTTGCCGGGCTATCTCTTCTCGTTTGCGTGCCGTGATTTGTGAGAGTATATCGTTTGTCATGTCACTTCTTATTTATATCAATAAACTTCTTCAAGGTCTCTAATGCTCGTCCGCTTTCCAGGGATTCGCGGGCGATGGCTATGCAAGCATCGATGCTCTTTTCCGGCTCAATCACCTGGATGGCGAAGGCGGCGTTGACCAGCACACACTGGATCTGAGCCGGAGCGGCAGTTCCTGCCAGCACGTTGTCGAAGATGCGGGCGGCTGCCTGCGGGCTGTTTCCGCCGGACAGCTCTTCGGGACGGGCGTCCTTAAATCCTAAGGCTTGCGGGCGGTAAATCTGTTCGCAGTGGCGCGTCATGACTTTGAACTCGTCTGTCAGTGAGATCTCATCATAACAGTCCAGACTGTTGACTACTGCAAAATCGATTCCCATGCGATAGAACACTTGGGTATAGAGACGCATTTGCCCCAAGTCGGCCACGCCCAGCAGCTGATAGGCCGGGAGGCAAGGATTGACCAGCGGTCCGAGCAGGTTGAACACCGTGCGCACGCCCAGCTGCTTGCGCACCGAAGCCACATGTTTCATGGCCGGGTTGAACAGAGGAGCGTGAAGGTATGCCAGATTGCACGTTTCCAGGGAACGCATCAAGACCTGCGGGTCATTGGTGAAACGCACGCCGTGCTGTTCGATGACGTTGCTCGCTCCGCTCACCGAGGTCGCTCCGTAATTGCCATGTTTGGCTACTTTGTAGCCTGCGCCGGCCACAACAAAACAGGCGCATGTGGAGATGTTGAATGTGTTTTTCCCGTCTCCTCCCGTTCCCACAATGTCAATGGGGCGATAAGGGGAAAAGTCTATGGGAAGGCGGGTCTCCATCAGGGCTGTGCGAAAGCCGATCAGTTCGTCCACCGTGACGCCGCGCATTTCGAGGCAAGTCAGCAGGGCGGCTATCTGCGCTTCCGGATACCGCTCTTGGGTGATGTTGAGAAGAATTTGCCGTGTCTCCTCGGAGGATAGCTCTTCGTGGTTGAAGAGCCGATTCAATAAGGTTTTCATTGCTTTGTTTAGTCTTGTCAGGGTTTGGATAAAAAATGGGGAAAATGCAGTTTGTTTCTTCCTCTTGTCGGATTCAGGTCTCTTCCAGCCAGTTCCGCAGGATGGCGGCTCCATCGGGGGTCAGGATGGATTCGGGATGAAACTGAATGCCGTGGATGGGGTACACGCGATGTCTTAATGCCATGACATAGCCCGCATCGTCCACTGCCGTAACGGCTAAATCGGCGGGGAAGCCGTTCCGGTCAACCACCCATGAATGGTAGCGCCCGGCCTGTATGCGCTCTGGCAAATGGCTGAACAAGGGATCGGGTGCCAGTTCTGGTGTCTCTTGGGAAGGCTGACGCACGAGGCGGACGGGGGTCTGCACGCCGTGATATACTTGAGCCAAGTTAGTCAGCCGGGCACCGAACACCTGGCCGATGGCTTGTTCTCCCAGGCATATTCCCAACATAGGTTTGCGTGCCGCATAAGTGCGGATCACGTCTGTCAGTTGTCCGGCCTCTTCCGGTATGCCCGGACCCGGTGAAAGCAGGATGCGGTCGTATGCTTCCAGTTCATTCAAGCTGAAGCGGTCGTTGCGCACAACGTCCACTTCCGCTCCCAGCGAACGCACCAAGTGAGCGAGGTTATAGGTGAACGAGTCGTAGTTGTCTATAAGAATGATTTTCATGTCTTTAAATCCTTTCTGCCAGTTCGATGGCTTTGCGGAGAGCCGCAAGTTTGTTGTTTACTTCCTGTAGTTCATGTTCTTCATTGCTTCGTGCCACGATGCCTCCTCCGGCTTGGAACCAGAGGACACCGTTGCGGCTCACGAAGGTGCGGATGGTGATAGCCTGGTTTAAGAAGCCGTCAAAACCTATGAATCCGATGCACCCTCCGTATGCTCCCCGGTTGTGAGGTTCCAGCTGGCTGATGATCTGCATGGCGCGCACTTTGGGAGCGCCGCTCAATGTCCCTGCCGGGAAAGAGTCGATAAAGGTGCGCATGGGGCTGGCATCGGCGTTCAGTTCGCCTGTCACACGGCTGACCAGATGGATGACATGGCTGTAGTATTGCATTTCCTTGTATTTTTCCACGCGGACGTGATGGCAGTTGCGTGAAAGGTCGTTCCGGGCCAGGTCTACCAGCATCACGTGTTCGGCGTTTTCCTTGGGGTCATGGTAGAGGTGTCGGGCGTTGGCTTCGTCTTCCTCCGGTTGGCCTGTCCGGCGGGTTGTGCCGGCTATGGGGTCTATGTACGCCCGTCTGTCCTCGATGCAGCAGTGTGTTTCAGGCGAAGACCCTAGGATGCGGAAACCTCCGAAGTCGAAATAAAACAGATAAGGGGAGGGATTGATGCTGCGCAGGGCGCGGTAAAGTTTGAAGTCATCTCCCACATACCGCTGCTCGAAGCGGCGTGACAAGACCACCTGAAACACATCGCCCCGCAGGCAGTGGGCTATGCCTTGGCGGATGTTGGCCTTGTGTTGCTCATCAGTCAGGGGAGAAGTCACTTCCCCTACAGCCCGGAAGTCATAGAGGGCATACCTGGAGTTGTGCAGGGCGCGTTCCACATAGTCTAAACGGCTTTCTTCGTCGGGAGACTTTGTCTCAAGCAGCATCATTTCGTGACGGAAATCGTGGAACACAATCAGATAGCGGTAGAGTATGTAGAGCATGTCCGGCGCATCGTTCACCGGTTCGCGACTGTCTTTGACCGGAATGTCTTCAAAGTAGCGTACCGCATTAAACGAGGTATAGCCATACAGCCCGCAGTAACGGCTGTATTCGCCTGTCACTTTAAACCGTCGCATAAACTCGTCCATGGCCTGTTCCACGCCATAGGCCGGAGTCAGCGGATGCTCTTCACGGCTCCCGTCTGGCAGACGGAAAACGGCCATGCCATGGCCGACGCTGAAGCTCGCGAGCGGGCACAGGCCGATGAAAGAGCGGTTGTTTTCGCTCCCTTTGTAGTCAGAGCTTTCCATGAGCACGCTTTGCGGAAACACATCGCGGACTTTCAGGTAGGTGCTGACCGGAGTGTAAAGGTCTCCCAGCAAAATGCGGTTGACCATGTGAAAATGAAACTGTTTCATAAAAAAAATGTTAGTTGTATTTGTATTGGGTCGTCTGTTGGTATTCTTATGGTTCCGTTTGATGCCGTTCTCTCATATAGGTCTCAATATCTTTGTCGCCTCTGCCCGAAACTGTGAGCACCACTACCTCTTCGGGATGGAATCTCAGTTTGGGCAAGGCTCCAAGGGCGTGTGCGCTCTCCAGTGCCGGTATGATGCCCTCCAGCCGTGTCAGTTCGTATGCGGCGCGAACAGCTTCGTCATCATTGACGGCCAGCACCTCGGCTCTTCCCAGTTCGGCCAGGGAAGCGTGCAAGGGGCCGATGCCCGGATAGTCTAAGCCGGCAGAGATCGAGTAAGGCTCTTCGATTTGTCCGTCGTCGTTCTGGATGACGTAAGTCCGTGCCCCGTGGATGATACCCACTTGTCCCAAGGCGATCGTGGCGGCCGTCTCTCCGCTTTCCACTCCCTTTCCGCCGGCTTCGGCCAAGACGATACGCACCTTCGGATTCTCCAAATAGTGATAGATGGTGCCTGCCGCATTGCTTCCTCCGCCTACACACGCGATCAGGCAGTCGGGGTAATCCCGTCCCTCCTGTTCAGCCAGCTGTTGCTTGATCTCCCGGCTGATGACAGACTGCAGGCGTGCCACCAGATCCGGATAGGGGTGGGGACCCACCGTAGAGCCTATAATATAATAGGTGTCTTGCGGATGGCAACACCAGTCTCTGATCGCTTCGTTGGTGGCGTCTTTCAGGGTCATGTTGCCTGAGGTCACGGGCACGACCGTGGCGCCCAGCATCTTCATTTTCTCCACGTTGACCGACTGCCTTTCCACATCAGTCTGTCCCATGTAGACCACGCACTCCATGTCCATCAGCGCACACACCGTGGCCGTGGCCACTCCATGCTGGCCTGCGCCTGTTTCCGCAATGATGCGTTTCTTCCCCATTTTCCTTGCGAGGAGAATTTGGCCCGCCGTGTTATTGATTTTATGCGCTCCCGTATGGTTCAGGTCTTCCCGTTTCAGATAGATCTTGCATCCGTATTTTTCCGAGAGCCTTTCAGCCAGGTAAAGAGGAGAGGGGCGGCCGACGTAATCGCGCAACAGGCGCTCGTATTTTAGCCGGAATTCCTCACTCTCCAGGATGGGGAGATACTGCCTCTCCAGCTCCTTCACACATCGGTGAAGGATTTCCGGAATATACGCTCCCCCGAAATTGCCATAATATCCATGGCTGTCTACTGCATACTTGTTCATAGTTGTATTTGTATTTTAGTGGTGATAATAAGCAGGTATTATATATAAAAAAAGAGACCTCACCGGAACTGCCGGCAAGGTCTCCTGATACGAATAAAATTGGCTGACACGAAGAAACATGACTCAGCTTACCTCCGGCTCCTGTCTGAAGCGGAAGTGCCACCAAAAGCGCATGTTCATATTCAGATGTTTCATTTCTCCTTTTTGTTATGAATTTGCGGCAAATATAATGGATCTATCACAAACAGCCAAATTTTTCTTTTGTTTTTTTCTTTTGATCTTCCTTTTTCTTTCGTTTTGTGGAGAAAGGGGAAGCCAATCAGCTCCGGTCAGCAGATTTCACCGGTGTGGCTGAACGGTGTGGTTTCTCTCCGTATTACTCCGCCTGTAATGCTCACGAAAGGATCCCTGCACACCATCACGTTGACTGACGGAAGGCCGTGAAAAAAGAGGGGAGAACCTGCCTCCCGGCAAATCTCCCCTTACAAACTTAAAACAACCAACAAAAGAAATAGACCTTTTTTTGATTGGGACTATTTGTTTTCTTGTTTATCGGACCAGCAGCGGCTTTCCGTCTCTTTCTTTTGCCAGACCGGCATCAGTTGTAGGCAGACTCGCCGTGCTCGTAGACATCGAGCCCTTCTTCTTCCACGCGTTTGTCCACCCGGATGCCGACTGTGGCGTTTACGATCTTGAAGAGGACGAACGTGATCACCGCGCTGAAGACGATCGACACGAGCGTGGCGAAGATCTGGATCCACAGCTGATGCCAGTCTCCATACAAAGCACCCTGCACTCCTCCTTCGCCCGTGATGCAGCGGGTGGCGAACACGCCGGTCAGGACAGAGCCTAAGATGCCGCCTACGCCATGCACGCCAAAAGCGTCGAGCGCGTCGTCATACTTGAACTTGGGTTTGACGAAGGCCACCATGAAGAAGCAGACAATCGGAGTGATCAGCCCGATGAAGAAAGCGCCCAGCAGATCTGTCGAGCCTGCGGCAGGCGTGATGGCCACCAGACCGGCCACAGCACCCGTGCAGGCGCCTACGGTCGTGGGCTTCTTGTTGCAGATCCAGTCAATGGCCAGCCAGGTGACAGCCGCAACGGCAGTGGCAATGTGAGTGACGAGGAAGGCGTTGGCAGCCAGCCCGTCCGCCGCCAGTCCGCTGCCGGCGTTGAAGCCAAACCATCCCAGCCAGAGGAACGAGGTGCCCATAAATACGTAGGTGATGTTGTGGGGAGTGACCGGATGTCCGATGCGGTAGTCCTCGCGTTTGCCTAACAGGATGGCCATGATCAGGGCCGATATGCCGGCATTGATGTGTACCACCGTTCCCCCGGCAAAGTCTATCGCCCCCATTTGCTGCAGGAAGCCTCCGCCCCACACCCAGTGTGCCATCGGGAAGTAGGCGAGAATGACCCACAGGATGATAAAGACCACGTATCCGGAAAACTTGATGCGTTCGGCGAACGCGCCCAGAATGAGGGCAGGCGTGATGATGGCAAACATGCACTGGAACATGACAAAGGTCAGTTCGGGAATGTTGCCGGCGGTCAGCGTGTCAAGGCTGATGCCATGCAGGAATGCTTTGTCAAATCCGCCGATGACTGCTGCCAGCGGATTGCCGGATTCTGCGAATCCGGTGCCGAACGCCCAGCTGTAGCCGAACGCCACCCATAAGATGCTGACCACACATACGATGAACAGCGTCTGCATGATGATGCTCAGAATGTTCTTCTGGCGTACCAGGCCGCCATAGAACAGGGCAATGCCGGGAATGCTCATTAATAAGACCAGTATGGAAGCCGTCATGATCCAGGCGGTGTTTCCGCTATCTAATATACTTGTGTTCATAATGTTCGATGTTTTTTTAGTTGATATGTATTTGTTGTATTGTGCTGCGTCTGTGGTGTCTTATTTTTCCTGTTCCGCGTTGTAGAGGGCAATGTCGCCCCGTTCGCCCGTGCGGATGCGGATGGCGTCTTCGATGGGGATGACAAAGATGCGTCCGTCGCCGATCTCGCCGGTCTGTGCGGCTTTCAGAATGGCTTGGACCGTCTTTTCCGCGTTCTTGTCACGCACTACGATGGAGATGAGCGTGCGTTCAATGGAACTTGTGTCATAGAGTACACCTCGGTAGATGCGGGCTTGTCTGGACTTTCCGATGCCTCTTACGTCGTAATAAGAGAACCACTCGATGTCTGCGGCCAGCAACGCTTCTTTCACATCCTCAAAACGGGATTTGCGGATAATCGCTTCAATCTTTTTCATATTTGTTTCTTTTTACCTGTTAAAAACTTAATCCTACTACTAAATAAGTCCCTTCCGTGCGGGGATTCCAAGTGGCCTTGGCAAAGAGCGGCAGGGAAAAAGACGGGGTGACGGCGATCTCTTTGGCTGCTCCCAGACTGATGTCGCACACCGAGAAGCCCGTGGCGTTGTAGAAACTGTTTTCCCACGGCGTGGCGCCTATTTCTGCCGTCCAGTCGAGTCCTCCCAAGCGGAAAGGAGCGGCAAGGGAGACATACGAGGAATAGGCCCGCTTGCCGTTGGCCTTTACCCCGTCATTTCCGGCAAAGTTGGTGTACCAGTTTACCGAGAGTACGCCAAAGTCATATCCCGCTTGCGCTTCAAACACATGGCTTGTGTCATGGGCACCGTAGTGGAAATAGCCGGGGCCGTTGTTGAACCAATAGTCCGTGACCGAGATGCTGAATCCCCCTGTGGAGTATCCTAACGTGAGATCCATTTCCTTCGTGTCTGAGCCATCGATGCCGACCGATCCCCAGGCTCCCAAAGAGAGCCCTTTGTATGCGACGGACAGGCTGGGTTGCAGGCTGACACCGCCCAGATCCTGACCGCGCCAGATGTAGCCGCTCACCAGGTCTGCCCCTACGCTGGCCTCTACTTTGTCTTGCGCTTTGAGAAGAGCCGGGATGAGAATAAATGCCAGTGCCATCATTCCTCTTGTTACGTTTTTCGCTTTCATAATCTTTTGTTTTTAAGTTTAGAAAAAATGCGGATGATCAGTCCGGTGTATATATAGTATAGCGCTAAAACTATCTTGCATTCTTATATATCTTGTATGGATGTCGTTTTGTATGTGTATTGTCGTATATTGTATTCTTTTGTCTTATTTCGCTGCAAATATACGGCGTTTTGATGTTTCAATCGTATTTTTACTTTCAATTATCCACGTTTGTTTGGCTTTGCTTTCATTTTTTATAAAAATGGAGTTTATAGCTTCCCGTTTATAAGATTTTGTGTCATGCTGAGAGTAAATTGTAAGCGGATGAGGCTGGACGATCGAGGGTGATGATGGAGAAGACATACTGTGATGGAAGGAGGTTGGGGAGGATAAAAGAAAGCGGCAAGCCCGGATTCCTATGCCTTTTCCTGAGGCGAATCCGGACCTGCCGCTTGTTGGAACGGTCTTTCCTGTCTATTTCAGAAATTCGTGAAACAGGGTTATGGCCAGCACGATGCCGATCAGCGCACAGAGCGCGATGAGGAAAGCGTTCATGAAACGTGCGCTGGGTTTTGTCTCTTTATGCAGGTTTTGGTCGAAGTAGTTTTTGAAGAAAAGGTAGATGGCCGGCACCGTGGCGCTTGCCAGCAGCAGGTCTTCCGGCATCTTGTAGACATATACCTTTGAAAAGGCGATCAAAGCCCAGTGGCATAAGAAAAGGATGACGAGCAGGTTTACCTTGCGGGAGAAAGCCAGCAGCAGCCCGATGGTGTACACGGCCACTGAGCATGGCATCACCGTGGTGGTCATCATGGGGTATTCCATGCCGCGCGCCCATGACAACAGGGGATAGAGAAAAGGCATGGCATAGAGCAATGACACCAGAAACCTGTATTTGTGGCTGCGCTCGAAAGTGGTGTAACCCGCACAGAGGTCCCATAGCCATATCAAGGCGATGATGCCCCAAAAGATGGATAGCACGTAGTTGTAGCTGCGCGTGCCGCAGTAGACTAAGTAATAAGCGACGGCGATCCATCCGTTCAGGAAAACCATGTATGCCTTCATCAGCCTTTTGGTCCAAAGCGTAGGCTTGCGATAGAGCAGGACGGTCAGGACGATGCCGACCAGTGTGATGATTGCCTGACAAAGCCAGGTGTTTTCATTATACCGGGCGATTGTGTTCCAGAATATTTCCATTTGCGCAAAGCTGTTTTTTTATGTTTGTATGTTCGTTTTTCTTCTTGTCAACTTGTTGGCTTCTCAATTCCCATTTTCATGCCTCGTCATGGAAAAGGCTCTCTTGCTGAACAGGAACAAAGGCAGGGTGGCTCCTACGGCCAGCATGAAAATGACACTGCATGTCACAATTCCGTTGGTGAACAGATTCAGCATGTATTTTTGTTGAAGCAGAGGAGCGTCCAGATTTTGCATGAACATGATGAGCGAGAACACAATCTTGTAGGCATACATGCCGGGGATCATGGGCAGCAGGGCAGGGATGTAGAGCACGGTCATGGGGCAATAAATGCGTTTCCCCAACAGCAGGCTTCCCATGCCAATGGTGAATGAGGCAAAAAGCGAAGCTGTGGCAATGTCCACTCCCGCATAGCTCATCAGGCAAAACCGCAGCGCATGGCCGATGGCCGCTAACAAGGCGATGTAGGGAAAAGCGCGCAAAGGCGGATCGGAAACAGCGCCGAACCCAATGGCGGCGATTGCGGCGAATAAGCCGTCTGTTAAAATGTCTGTCAGTATCATATTTCTAAGCTGATTTTTCTAAGCTGATTTTTCTAAGTTGGTTTTGGGGAAGTCAGGAAGGTGTTATTGGCTTACAATAAACTGTTTCTGACTAACATAAGTGTGCATGAGAGCCCCACAGCGATGCACAACACCAGCAGGAGGGCTTGGATGAGGCGGCTGCATCCTGTAAGGACATGCCCTTCCACGATGTCTATGACTCCGTTCAGCAGGGGGACACCGGGGACGAGGTAGAGGACACTGGTAGCGATGGCTATTTCGGCCGTGGTACATAGCGTGAGAGCGGACGATGCGGCCAGGGATGCGGCAAAAGCCGAGACGATGAACACGATGTAGTGGTTAATGTGCTTTTTCTGCATGATCTGCCGCAGGTAGAAGCCGATGAGCGTGGCTGAAAAGACAATGCCTCTCGCCGTCCAGTCGCCGCCGAACAAGGCGCAAAAGGAGGCGTTGGCAAACCCCACCAGAAAAAGCGTGCACAGGGGATCCATCTTGGGGTGTGAGACTATTTGGTTGTACTTGTCTCTCAGCGTGTCCAGAGACATGGGGTGGTCATAGGCTTCCCAGCTGAGTGCGCTCAGCTCGGCGTTTAACTCGAAACTGATAGGGAAACTGGGAATGACCGATACTTCGTTATAGACTTCCAGACTATCCATATCGCTTACACTGATTACCATTGTGCGCTGAAAAACACTCATTTTGACATCTACATGAAACGATTGTCCGATGCGCCGTGTGTTCCTGACCACCCGCGAAGTGTGTACTCCTGATCCCATCAGACGGTTGGCATATTCCACCAGGAAGCGTGTAATGTCTTTCAATTCATTCGGTGAGTTCATAATTGAAATCAGTAATTTTTTGTGATAAGATTTAGCAATGTTTTTTTAATGTTTGTATGCTATACTACTGCGCTTGTAGCTTTAACGGGGCGCAAAGGTATGAAAAAAATCGTTTTAGAAAGCAAAAAGAAAACCTAAAAGCGGGGGAATAGGTTTGTTTCCATTCCTTGCCGGGTGAAAGCGGAGGGGAGAGGCGGAGCGCATTTCAGCTGGCAGCGCCTGTCATTTCGTTGCAATGGAGAAAGGGCTGATCCACGCGTGCGGCGCGCGGACGGCACGCGTGAAACGGGCGGACGGCACGCGTGCGGCGGATGCTTCCCACGCGTGCGGCAGACAGACGGCACGCGTGCGGCTCACTGGGGAGGGACAGCAGACCGGTTTCGCTTGACAGACCGGCCGGTTTCACTTCCTTTTCCTCTTGTCTGTTGGAGAGAATCGGCTTGAAGGCTTCACGCTTTCATCGTGAAGGCAACAGGCTGAACGTGAAAGCTTTCCGGTGAAACATGCCTCCGGTTTCACCTTCACGATTTTCATGCATTCACTGTAACTTTCTGATATGTTGATGTTTATGGTGAAACTTCCCTCTTCGTTCGCAAACCGTTTTTGTTTGACTATAACCGCTGACTGTTCGGACTATGCGGAGAGGAAAAGCCGTCCGTGCGGCATTGGTGTGCGAGGAGACGCGATGAATCGCGTCTCTACAATTTGCGGATCAATTTTGTCTTACTATAGAAGGCGATTGCTGCCAATCATTCAATTTGAGGGGAGGGGATCCGTTTTTCCCATTCTTGGGAATGTCAACAATCGCGATCTTTCACGCGAAACTACAAAAGGAGATCTTCAGAAGGATGCTTTCTTGTGAGGTTTCACCGGAAATCTCTGTGTGTGAGCTTATTGTGATGAAGCCGTGATGGAAGCATATGAGAAATGAAACCGGCCATTCCTTTCACCGCAACAAATTGAAATCCAACAGACTGAGAACCGTGTGAAAGCGTGAAGCCTTCAACGTATACTGGTCTAAAAAGACAGGTTGATCAGGCGGTGAAATCAAGTTGATTGTAGGGTAAAATCAAGTTGGTTATGTGTCGAAATCAAGTTGATTAGGAGACGGAATCAAGAAGAAGTTGCGGCGGAACCGTGACAAGACAGAGGTGGCATACGTGGGCAGGGTGAAATATTTGGGTTACTCTTTCTATATGGTGAAAGGTAAGTGCCGTCTGTGTTTGCACCCGAAATCGGTTACTAAGATGAAAGCGAAACTGAAAGAACTGACATCAAGAAGTAACGGTTGGGGGTATGCGAAACTGAAAGGCAAGCTGAACCTATACATCATTGGTTGGATGAATTACTTCAAACTGGCGGATATGCGTAACATCCTCCAATCGACGGATAAGTGGCTTCGCCGTAGAGTACGGAGTTATGTCTGGAAGAGTTGGAAGAAGGTCGGCACAAAGTTCAGGAACCTCATGAAATGTGGCATAGACAAGTGGCGGGCTTGGCAATGGGCTAATACATCAAATTGCATCAGCACTAAGCGGTGGTGTGAGAGGTCGGTAAATACGAAAGTAGGAGATAAATGCCTATGATTAGTATTTACCTCCTGCTCGATTGTTTAGTTGATACAGAATTGATTTGTAAAAGTGTATGCGATGCGGCTTGTCGCAGACGGCTTTCTACACCTTCTTC
>CALUOU010000044.1 GCA_944322335.1 uncultured Bacteroides sp. | reverse complement strand
TCCGGCTCACGCGTGCGGCACATCCGGCTCACGCGTGCGGCGCAGCCTGTTCCACGCGTGCGGCTGACCGCCAAGCGTTCAGTCTTGAGCGTCAGCCAATCGTGCCTCTCCATTGCGCAAACTGCATCTTAACAAAACAAATTCAAGCAAGCTTGATGGTTTTGTCTTCGATTTGCACTATCTTTGTCCACAAAACACTTAAAATACATGCCATGCAAAAACAGATACATACATTATTCATATTCCTTTTGAGCCTTTTGTTTGCGGAGCTACCGTCCGTCCAAGCCAATGGGAACCTTTCTGATTACAATTTGTTCCACCGGGTGGAATTAGAAACAGAAACAGCAGTGGTCACCTGCCTACTGCAAGACACAGAAGGAGTCTTGTGGGCCGGATCAGACCGCGGACTGTTTTGTTATGACGGCTACAACTCTCGTCCGTACTATCAATATGGCACCCCCAGCAACACGCGCATCTACTGCGGCGCGGTGGTGGACAACACCTTTCTCTATTTAGGAGCAGACAACGGACTGCTGATCTATAACTACCGGAAAGACCAGTATGCCAACCTTGGCATCACTTTTCCTAAAGACATCCGTGCCTTGGCCTGGTTTGACGGCTGCTGGTGGTTGGGCACACTGCATGGATTGTACACCTATTGTCCGGATTCGGGGAAGGTGACTGACGTGAGCGAGGGGTTGCCTCATCGAGCCGTGTACGCCTTGCTGCCAGCCGCAGACGGACGCCTTTACGTAGGGACATACGACGGTTGCTGCCGGTACTCGCCCCGCGACACGCCGGCTTACACCCCTATTTCTCTTCCGGTCAGCAAAAGCAACCTCTTTGTCAACGCTTTGCTGGAAGACAAGGAAAGAGGATGCATCTGGATAGGCACGGAAGGGAACCTGCTGAGATATGACTACCAGACCAACGGAAGGGTGCAGACGGTGGAAGGCGTGGAAGGCAATTCGGTCAAAACGCTCACCCTCGACAATGACGGTTGCCTGCTGGCCGGAACAGACAACGGGCTCTACGTCTACGACGGGCAAAAGGCACTGGCACACATCACCCACGACTCACGCAACCCGCAGTCTCTCTCCAGCGACATCATCTGGACCATGCTGAAGGATGACGAGGGAAACATCTGGCTCGGGACAGACTATGGCATTTCCATGTCAAGAAGCCACGCCGCCCTGCGCCGCATTCCTCTCTCGTCCATCACCGGCACGGGCAAAGGAAACCGTCTCTACGCCATGCTCCACAGCCGCGACGGCAGTTTCTGGCTGGGCGGCACCAATGGGCTGATGCGGTTTTCCCAGTCTGCTCTCAATCCAAGCACACGGACGATAGGAACGTATGAATGGTACAAAATGGGGGACGCCCGTTTTCCTCTCTCACACAACCGCGTCCGCCAACTCTATGAAGACCGCGACGGCATCTTATGGGTGGCCACAGACGGCGGAGTCAACCGCTACGATGCGAAACGCCACCGCTTTGTGCCCTACCACATCGTAGACAGCACCCGCCGCTATCACGCCAACTGGGTTTACAGCCTTTTTGAGGACAACGACGGACGACTGTGGATCGCCACGTGCTTGGGCGGCATCTTCGTGGTGGACAAACAATCACTGCTCCGGGAAAAGCAGGATGTCTACGTAGCCCGGCAGATGTACACCACAGAGAACGGGCTTTCCGGCCTTTTCGTCAACCAGATGGTGCAGGATCATCGAGGACAAGTCTGGGTACTGTTTTACAACAACGCCAACAGCATCCAGAAGATCGACCCGCAGACCGGACGGGTGAACCGCGTGGCCTCCGAAAGCCTGAACGGCCAACAACCGCCCAACTACATCCTATGCAGCAACGACGGGCACATCTGGATCGGCTTCCAGGGAGGAATCATGCGCATCGACCCGGAGGACGACAGCATCCGCACCCTGAGCTTCGGCAACGGATTCCACCAAGAAGTGCTCTGCATGGCCGAGGCCGAGGGAAGAATCTGGATTTCCACATCCAAAGGCTTTTTGGTGGCCGACAGCGAAGCGACCTCCCTGCGCAGGCTGAACGTGGCCGAGCAACGCTTCACCTCCTTATATTATAATCCGCAAGAGCGGCTGCTCCACTTGGGCTATGTGGACGGATTTGCCGTGGCCTCTCCTGCCCGCCTGCTGGAGGAACGCCCTCATCGCCCGTTACGCCTGACAGGACTTTACGTCAACAACCGTCCCTACCGGCCCGCCAACGATGAAACAGCCGAGAGCATCCGCTATACGCGCCACCTCCGCCTGCAGCATCATCAGAACAACGTAGCCTTCGAATTTTCCGACCTTCCCTATTCGTCTGAAGAGAAAAGCCGCCTCATCCACCGCTGGGGAAAAGAGGATAACAAATGGATCGTCATGCAGGCCGATGCCAACCGCATTACCTTCAACAACCTCGATTATGGGAAGCACCGCCTGATGGTCAACAGGCTTGCCCCCGACGGACGCCCCAACGACCAGCCCTACCTGCTGGACGTGGAGATTCTGCCGCCTTGGTATGCTTCTCCGTGGGCAAAGACAGCCTATGTCCTGCTGGCACTGGCACTGGCCGCTTGGACCGTCAACTTCTTCCGTGTCAAAAACCGCCTCAAGCTGGTCCGTCTGGAGAAGGAAAAGATCTTGGAGCAATCTCAAGCCAAGATGGAATTTTTCACCAACCTCTCCCACGACCTGAAAGCACCGCTCAGCATGATCATCGCGCCGGTGAGCCGTCTCTTGCCCGCTATCCGAAACAAACAGGAGAAACTGGTGCTCGAACAGGTGCAGCGCAACGCCATGAAGCTGAACTCACTCATCCATCGCGGACTGGACATCGACCGGGTGGAAAGCGGACGAAACCTCCTGCTGATCCAGTCGCATATCGAGCTAGTGCAGTTTGCCCGCAATCTCTTTTCCATCTATGCTGACGACCCGTCCCGTGGAAAGGAACTGCAGTTTGAGTTCCAGTCCACCCAACGCGAAGTCTATATCCAGATGGATGCCGTCAAGCTGGACTCCATCCTGGACAACCTCCTCTCCAACGCCGTCAAGTACACCCCTGAAGGCGGAAAGGTGACACTGCGGATCGATTTGGACAAAAGCGGCAAGGAGGTCCGGCTCTCCGTGTCAGACTCTGGCGTGGGCATCCCGCTGCCGGATCAGCCATACGTGTTCCAACGTTTCTTCCAGTCGTCACGCACGGCAGGCAAGACAGCCGGCACCGGCATCGGCCTCTACTTGGTGAAGACCTATACCGAACTGCATGGAGGAAGTGTCAACCTGAAGTCATCGGAAGGCGCGGGCACCACCGTGACTGTCGTCTTGCCAGGCGTGGAGAGCGCATTGCCCGCTTCCTGCAGCGATGCCCCATCCACCGGAGGTTCCCCCGTCCCGGCAACCGTTGCTTCAGAGGAGGTCCCTCTCCCGGCAGACGCGCCGACAGTGCTGGTGGTGGAGGACGACCACGACACAGCAGAGTTCATCCAGACCGTGCTGCGCGCGCACTACCGCTGCCGTTTAGCGGCCAACGGGCAGGAAGGACTCGAACAAGTGGGGCAGAAAGTGCCCGACCTGGTCATCTCGGATGTAATGATGCCCGTCATGGACGGTTTTGAAATGGTGCGGCAGCTGAAGAAGTATGTCCCCGCCTCCACCGTTCCCATCATCCTGCTGACTGGAAAGTCCGACCAGCAGACCGAACTGGAAAGCATCCGCCTGCACGTCGATGCGTTCATCAGCAAGCCCTTCGAACCGAACATCCTCCTCTCGCGGGTGGAGCAACTTCTCTCCAACCGGCATGCTTTCGAGGCCAAGGCACGGATGGAAGCCATCGCCACACCCCAGGAAGTGGAGGCCGCCTCGGCTGATGAGGTCTTCCTGACCGACATCACCCAGCTGATCGAAAAGCACCTGTCCGAATCCGAACTGAACGTGAACGCCCTGTGTGAATGGAGCGGCATCAGCAACAAACAGATGTACCGCAAGGTCAAACAGCTGACCGGCCTGACCCCTGTGGAATACATCAAGTCCATCCGCATGAAGAAGGCGGCCATCCTGCTGAAGCAACATAAATTTACCGTGGCGGAAGTGATGTATATGGTGGGCTTTTCCAACCATTCCTACTTCTCCAAATGCTTCCAAAGTGCGTTTGGAGTCTCTCCGAAGCAGTATTAGTCCGTTTTTTATCCTTTTATGTCCGATTTGTGCTTTCACACACAAACGGCAGTATCTACCTTTGCCATCAGAAAACTTCTAAATTTGATGGCATGAAAAATTACATTTTCCTTTTACTTGCCAGCCTCGTGGCTGGCATCACATCGGTTCAAGCCGATGAGAAAATCGCCACCGTCTATGTGGACAAGCAAGGAGTGATGCGCTGGTCGGACACGAAGGCCGAGGCATCCTTCTTCGGAGTGAACTACACCCTGCCTTTCGCACACGCCTACAGGGCGATGGGGTATCTGGACGTGGACCGCAAGTCTGCCATTGACCGCGATGTCTACCACATGGCTCGTCTGGGCATCAACGCTTACCGCATCCATGTGTGGGACGTGGAAATATCAGACAGCGAAGGACATCTGCTGACCAACGAACATCTGGACCTGCTGGATTACCTCCTCTCCAAACTGGAGGAACGCGGCATACGCATTGTGATCACGCTGCAAACCAACTTCGGCAACGGTTACCCCGAACGAAACGAGCCTACAGGCGGCTATTCCTATCTACATGATAAATGCTCCGTCCACCAAGATCCGGATGCCATCGCCGCACAAGAGCGGTATGCAGCCGCTTTGGTGCGCCACGTCAACGCCTATACAGGCAAAAGTTATAAGGACGACCCCTACATCATCGGATTTGAAATCAACAACGAGCCTTGCCATCCCGGGACACTGGACGAGACCCGTTCCTATATCGAGACCATGCTCCGCGCCCTGAAGCGTGCCGGCAACCGCAAACCGGTGTTTTACAACGTCAGCCACAACGGGCACGTGGTCCAAGCCTATTATGACACCGACATCCAAGGCACCACCTACCAATGGTATCCCACCGGCCTGGTATCCGGCCGCACCCGTACAGGCAATCTCCTACCCGCCGTAGACCGGTATGACATTCCGTTTTCCAACGTAAAAGGGTTCTCCTCCAAAGCACGGCTGGTCTATGAGTTTGACCCCGGCGACGTCTGGAGCACCTATTTGTACCCCGCCACGGTGCGTACCTTCCGGTCTGCCGGTTTCCAATGGATCACGCAGTTTGCCTACGACCCCATCGACATGGCTGCCTACAACACCGAATACCAGACGCACTACCTGAACACGGCCTACACGCCGGGCAAGGCTGTGGGGCTGATGATTGCCGCCGAAGTGGCGCAACAGGTAGACAGGGGGGAGCAGTTTCCCGCCTATCCCGCCGACACGACCTTCCACGGTTTCCGCGTGAGCTATGCCGAAAACCTGAGTGAACTGGACGAGGATGGAAAGTTTTATTATACCAACAACACCCGCACACAGCCCCAAGACGCCACACGGCTGAAAGCCATCGCCGGATGCGGCAGCTCTCCCGTTGTGGACTACGAAGGCACAGGGATGTATTGGCTGGACCGGCTGGAAGAAGGAGTATGGCGACTGGAAGTAATGCCCGATGCCATGCAGGTGTCCGACCCCTTCGCCAAACCATCACTGGACAAAAAAGTGGTGCAGATTATAGATACCGCATGGGACATGACCCTGACATTGCCTGACTTAGGAGAAACATTCAGCGTGACAGGACTGAACGAAGGCAACACACGCCGGGACATGGCAACACACGGCCTCCTCTCCGCCCTGCGCCCCGGTGTTTATCTCTTGCAGCGGCAAGGGGCGACCCCATCCCGTCAGTGGACAGCGGACAGCTTCTGGCGGAACATCCGGTTGGGTGAATACGTGCAACCCTCCTCAAGCTTGACGGCAGAGGAAGGATTCATCGTCCGACATCGACCTTTCAGCAGTGTGAATGCTGGAGAGGACATGCCTCTGGAAGCGCTCATTGCCGGAGCGGTGCAGCCGGATTCCGTCCTGATCTACACTGACCGCATCTCTTTTTGGAACCAGACCAACCCTTACCTCAAGATGCAGCATGCCGGCGGATATACGTGGAAGGCCACAGTGCCTGCCTCCGAACTGAACGAGGGAGTTTACCGCTACAACATCGTCGTCTTTGCCGGAGGACGGAAACAGACGTTTCCGTCAGGCACGGACAAAGAGCCACTGGACTGGGACTATACGGACTATACGTACTGGGAGACCCGCGTGCAGCACCCCGATGCACCCTTGCTGCTGATGGATGCCGCGTCGGCTTTCTCGGCCGAAACCTTCATCATGCCCGAATGGAGCCAAGCGGACATGTATCCCCTGCAACGGACCCTGATGGAGAAACAGGCCGCCTGCCTCTCCTATACACCCAAAGCGAAGGGGGAGACCTGCTTCTTGCGCCGCTACGTGAAGGAAGAGCTGGCTGGCCGGACAGACCGCCTGACGGCCTGCAAGACCCTTTGCCTGCACCTGCAAAACATCCCGCAAGGATTGCAGGTGGGAGTGGTCAGCTCGATGGGCTATACCTACATGGCCAGTTGTCCTCAAGTCGGTGCTGAAGGCATCGTGCGCATTCCGCTCACAGACTTGAAGTTGACCGACACGGCCTTGCTCCCGCTTGCCTTTCCGTCGTTTCTGGATCCGTTTTTCCATCCGGAAGTATCGCTTCCGCTGAAACCGGCAGACATCGAGACCCTGGAGCTGCGCCTCAACGGGCAAGAACCCGGTCAGGAGATCCTGCTGGAGTTAGGAGAAATCTGGCTGGAATGAACCATTCAAACAGACCACTAATCCTTACCAGAATATATCTTTTACTTTTTTCTAACAACTAAAAAAAAACATTTATGAAAAACAAACTTTGGAACGCAAGCCTCAGACAACGGCTGTACGTATGTCTGCTGTGCATTGCTTGCTTGGGAATGGCATCTCCGCTCTGGGCACAGGGCAACCGCGAGGTGTCCGGACAAGTCGTGGATGAAACCGATTTGCCCATGATCGGCGCAAGCGTAGTGGTGAAAGGCACTACAACGGGCGTGATTACTGACATGGACGGTAACTTCATCTTGAAAGTCGCCTCCGATGTCCAAGAACTTCAAATCTCCTATGTGGGCTATACCACAGTGACAGTGGCCATACCTGCCAACGGCAAAATCCAAGTCAAACTGCAACCCGACTCGCAGATGCTGAGCGATGTGGTGGTCATCGGTTATGGTACGACACGCAAGAGCGACCTGACCGGCTCGGTGACCAACGTGCGAAGCGATGACTTCAACGCCGGTCTGATCGCCTCACCCGAACAGCTGATCAACGGAAAGGTGAGCGGTGTGCAGATCATGAGCAACAGCGGCTCACCCACGGCGGGCAGCACCATCCGCATCCGTGGCGGTGCCTCACTGACCGCCTCCAATGACCCGCTCATCGTGCTGGATGGCGTACCTCTGGAGACGGGCGGCATCAGCGGCAACAGCGGCAACTTCCTCTCGCTCATCAACCCCAACGACATCGAGAGCATGACCATCCTGAAAGATGCTTCCTCCACGGCCATCTACGGCTCGCGTGCCTCAAACGGCGTCATCATCATCACCACCAAAAAGGGCGGCAGCGGACGGCTGAAAGCCACGTTCAGCACCACGCAGTCCCTCCAGACCAAAACGGCTCTGACGGACATGCTGTCTTATGATGAGTTTGTGAACGCGGTCAATACGCAAGGCACTGCCGCCCAACGGGTCCTCTTGGGAACTGCCCGCACAGACTGGAACGATGAAGTCTACCAGCTGGCCTACGGCACAGACAACAACCTGAGCCTCTCTGGCAGCATTGCAGAGAACTTCCCTATCCGTGCTTCCGTGGGCTACTATGCGCAAAACGGCCTGCTGCAGACCGACAAGGCCAAGCGCCTGACCGGAAGTGTGTCGCTCAATCCCAGCTTCCTCGATGACCACCTGAAACTGGCCCTAAACGTGAAAGGCTCGCTCAACAACAACCGCTTTGCCAACACCAGTGCCATCTGGAACGCCGCCACGTGGAACCCCACCCTGCCCGTCTACTCCGGCTTGGACACATTCGGCGGATATACCGAAGCTACGGACAACACGGGCAAGATCGTGACCGGCGGAACGATCAACCCGGTAGGAGCCATCAAGCAAAATCACTCCACCAGCCGCGTCTCACGTTTCGTGGGCAACTTCGACGTGGACTACAAGATGCACTTCCTGCCCGAACTGAAATTCCACGCCACCCTGGGCTATGACTATGCCAAGGGACAAGGCGAGGTCTACGTGCCTGCAGAGGCTGCCCAATACAACAGTACCGATGGACGCGACTATGAATACGGTCCGCAGAAAAACATCAACCGCCTACTGACTACCTACCTGAACTACAACAAGTATTTCGAAAGCTGGAAGAGCAGCGTGGACGCTACGGTGGGCTATGACTATCAATACTGGAAAACGACCAGCCCGGCATACGGAGAATTTAATACCGTAGGCATTTCTCAAAACGACATTCCGGCTTCCGACCAACGCCATGTGCTCCTCTCTTATTATGCCCGCTTGAACTACTCTTATGACTCCCGCTACATGCTGACGGCCACCGTCCGCCGCGACGGCACCTCACGCTTCAGCTCGGATAACCGCTGGGGCACCTTCCCCTCCGTTGCCTTGGGATGGCGCGTCACCGAGGAAGACTTCCTGCAGGACAACCCCGTGCTGAGCAACCTGAAGCTGCGTGCCAGCTACGGTGTGACCGGCCAGCAAGACGGCATCGGCAACTACAATTACCTGCCTGTCTACACCATCAGCCAGACCGGTGCGGAAGCCATGTTCGGCACGGAATACCACCATACGTTCCGCCCCGAAGCCTATGTATCTGACCTGAAGTGGGAAACCACCACCTCGTGGAACGTCGGCTTTGACTTCGGCTTCTTGGATGACCGCATCACGGGTAGCTTCGACTACTACACCCGTCAGACCAAAGACCTGCTGGCTACCGTGCCCTCACCCGCCGGTGTGAACTTCGACAAGAGCATCCTGACCAATGTGGGCAACGTGGACAGCCAAGGCATCGAAGTGAGCCTCAACGCCACCCCGATCCAGACGGACGACTGGAAATGGGATGTCAGCTTCAACATGACCTGGCAGAAGATGAAAGTGAAAAACCTCTCCCTCGTCGAGGGCGGCGCCACGACCAACATCGAGGCAGGCGCCTGGATTGACGGCCACTGCGTGCAGGTGTTGAGCGAGGGCTATGAACCTTATATGTTCTACGTCTATAAGCAACTTTATGACGAAAAAACCGGCCGACCTGTTGAAGGTGCCTACGCCGACCTGAACGGCGACGGAATCATCGACACCAACGACCGCTATCGCTACAAGTCCGCCGCACCCGACTTCATCTTCGGATTCAGCACCTCGCTCAACTACAAGAAGTGGACGCTGAGCACCAGCCTGCGGGCTAATGTAGGCAACTATGTCTACAACGGCATGGCCATGAACACCGGTGCCTGGGAGACCATGAGCTACAACACCTACCAGCTGAACAACCTCCACCACAGCTACCTGGAGACGGGATTCCAAAGCCGCCAGCACCTGTCCGACTATTACGTGGAGAATGGCTCGTTCCTGAAGATGGACAACCTCTCGCTCTCCTACAACTTCGGCCGCGTGTGCCGCTGGTTCGGACTCAACGCCAGCCTGCTGGTCCAAAACGTGTTCTGCATCACCAAATATTCAGGAGCCGACCCCGAAGTGCCCAGTGGCATGGATGCCTCGTTCTATCCGCGTCCGCGCACTTATTCGCTCACCTTGGGCTTCGACTTCTGATGCCTGCTGCTGAAGAAACCATACCATCAACTTTCTATCATAAAAAATAATATATAATGAAAAGAATATATCATCTCCTTTGCGCCGCCTTGTTTTCAGCCGGCGCCGTGCTGACCACCTCCTGTGTGGGTGACTTGGACCAATATCCCCACATAGAGCCGACCTCAGCCACCGTCTACACCAGCGTGGACAACTACAAAGCCGTACTCGGCAAACTCTATGTGGCCTTCACCATCGCCAGCCAGCAAAAAGGCGGAGCAGGCACGGCCGATCTCACCACCAACAAGGGCTGGGACTACATGCGCAACTACTTCAACATGCAGGAGTGTGGCACGGACGAAGTGGTCTACACTTGGCTGGCCGGCGACAACATGACCGGACTGACCTACCTCAGCTGGGATGCCAACGACCTGATCGTCTCTGACATGTACTATCGCATCTATTACAACATCGCCCTGTGCAACGAGTTCCTGCGCAATGCCACAGACGACCGCATCGCTTCCTTCAGCGAGAGCGAACAAGAGGAAATCCGCCACTTCCGCGCCGAAGCTCGCTTCCTCCGCGCCTTCGCCTATAGCCACGCCATGGACTTCTTCCGCAACGTTCCTTTCGTGACCGAGGCCAACCCCGTGGGCAGCTACATACCCCCGCGCTACACCTCCGCCCAAATCTTCGACTTCGTGGAAAGCGAACTGCTGGCCATCGACGAAGACCTGCTGGACCGTTCCGCCTGTGAATACGGACGTGCCTGCCGCCAAGCCGCCTACGCCCTGCTGGCCCGCCTCTACCTCAATGCCGAGGTCTACACCGGCGAAGCCCGCTGGACAGACTGCATCACCTATTGCCAGCGCGTGATCAATGCCGGCTACACCTTGGAACGCGACTACGCCAAGCTGTTCAACGCCGACAACCACCTGCGCACCAACGAGATCATCTTCGCCTTCCCCGTGGATGCCACCCACACCACCTCTTGGGGAACCACCACTTACATGGTATGCGGACCCATCAACAATGCCTCTTCCTTCCAGGTGCCCGCCGACTATGGTGCCGTCTCCGGCTGGGGCAACTTCCGTCTGCGTCCAAGCCTGCCGTCACTCTTCTCTGAAGGCGACAGCCGCGCCATGTTCTTCACCGAGGGACAGACGATGAACATCGATGTGGTGGAAGACCAAAACAACGGCTACCTCCCCGTAAAGTGGACCAACCTGACTGATGCAGGCGAGGCTGCCTCCAACACGGATGCCGATGGCGTATGTACGGACTATCCCGTCTTCCGCCTGGCAGATGTCTACCTGATGTTGGCAGAAGCCGTGGTGCGCGGCGGACAAGGAGCCACCCGTTCCGAAGCCTTAGGCTACGTGAACCTGGTGCGTGAACGGGCCTACGGAGACATCACCGGCAACATCGTGGAAGCACAGATGACCACCGACTTCCTGCTGGACGAACGTGCCCGCGAGCTTTATACAGAGAGTGTGCGCCGCACCGACCTCATCCGCTACAACCGTTTCACCACCGCCGACTACCTCTGGCAGTGGAAAGGCGGCACGCACGACGGACAGGCCGTGGACAACCGCTTCAACTACTACCCCATCCCTTCAACGGAGCTTACGGCCAACCCCAATCTTTTCAACGAAGGGTATTGAGGGCTTAAGTTTTAGTATTGACACCATCCATTTAACCCCTAAACGAATATAGAAAACATGAAAACCATATTCAAAAATACCTTCTTCTCCCTGCTGGCTCTCCTGACCATGGCAGCCTGCGAGAAAGATGAGGACAAGATATACGTGAACAGCATCGAGCCGGGCCAACTGATTGCCTCGGAAGATGCCATTGTGCTGGCTCAGGAAGAAAGCGACAAGATCGTACTTTCCTTGGCGTGGTCCACGGACAATCTCGTGGCCAGCAATCCTGAAGTGGGTGTCCCCGGCAGACAACTCTCCATGGCACTTGAAGCCTCGTTGGACGAGAATTTCTCCAATGTGGTCGAAACGACAGAAAATTCTTACTCCAAAGCCTACACCGGTGCCTCGCTGAATGCTTTGGCCCAAAGCGTAGGAGCACAGCCCGATGTGGCCTCCAACATCTATTTCCGTCTGGCAGCCCGCTCGGGAGCCAACATGGAACCGGTCTATACCAATACGGTAGCCGTGAGTGTCACACCTTATTCGATAGACATGAGCCATGCCTTCGTGCTGGATAACTCGCAGGCACCCACCGGCATGAGCCTCTACTCGTCGCAGTCTGACGGACACTACGAGGGCTTCCTCGGCGTATCCGGCTGGTACAACTTCTACTTGCAAGAAGGCGATGGACATATCTGGGGAGCCGCACCAATCGATGGCAATCCCTTCACCCTGTCCGATGCCGAAAACAAGTGGAACATCTGGTTCCCCAACCCAGCCGGCTGTTACTATGTGGTGGCCGATGTGAACGAGCTGTACTGGACAGCCCTCTCGCTTCCCGCCCTGAACCTGGCAGGCGACATCGCAGGCGAACTTACCTTCGACCGTTCCAACAACCGCTGGACACTGCCCTTCCAGGCCACTGAAGCAGGCACGGCCACCATCCGGCTCTCAGCAGACGGAAGCCTGTATGACAGCAACAGCGCCACCGACGATGCAGCCGCGACACCCCAGTCCATTGCCTTTGCACAAGAAGGGGATGCCATCATGCTGGCCGACCAACCTGGTGACATCACTGTCAACATCCCCTCCGCAGGCGACTGCACGCTGATCATCGACCTGAGTGATCCCGCCCATTGGACAGCTACGGTAGAGACCGGCGGCCAAGAGGAGGAAGAAGCCGCACCGCTGATCTTCCTACCCGGCGTGGATGACCTGGCCAGCGGCAGCTGGACGTTTGACAACTACCTGCGCCTCTATGACAATGCCACCCAGTCGTATGCCGGCGTGGCCAACGTCAACTCCGAATGGGGCTACCAGATAGCCATCGAACGCGACAACTGGAATGACATCTACGCATTGGCCGAGGGCGATGCCTACGCCGGCACGCTCCTCTTCAAGAGCAGCACCAACCTGCCCGCACCCACCCCGGGGCTCTACTTCATGAATGTCTCGCTGGCTGCCCTGACCTACAGCCTGACACCCGTGCAGACCGTCTACTACAGCGGCTTCAACGACAACTGGGACCTGCACACCCTGGCCGCCACCGACACACCGGGTGTCTACACGGCCACAGTAGAGGTCACGAGCGAGACGCCTTGGGGCTTCCAGATCGTGCTGGATGAAGCTTGGAGTACCACACTGGGCGGCGGCGACGGCATCCTGCTCTACCAAGGCGTGGACAGTGTGCCCAACATTCCTTTCAGCGGCGAGCCGGGCACATACCTGCTGACTGTAGACCTCGTACAGGCCACTTACACCCTGACAGCCCAATAGATCCTATATAATCATCCGGGGTGACGGCATCACCGACAGCCGTCGCCCCCTCATTCATTACCTTTTAATATAAAAAATAGACAGATATGAAACTGAAACACTTATTTCTGTCAGGCTTGCTGCTCTTAGGTACAGCTGCCTGCAACGATGACAACGATACACCCGTCTTCCCCGAAGACCCCGTATATGACATGAGCGGCTTCGTCCGAGGGGCCGATGTGAGCTGGCTGACGCAAATGGAGGCATCGGGAGTCCGCTTCTACACCGCCGACGGACGCGGCACTGAATGCATGAGCCTCCTGCGCGAACTGGGCTTCAATGCCATCCGCCTGCGTGTCTGGGTGAACCCGGCAGACGGCTGGTGCAATCAGGATGATGTACTGGCCAAGGCTTGGCGCGCCCATCAGTTGGGCTACCGCCTGATGATCGACTTCCACTACAGCGATACCTGGGCCGACCCCTCCGCCCAGTTCAAGCCCGCAGCCTGGGAGGGACTGGCCTTGGATGAGCTGCACGCCGCCATCCGCACCCATACCCAAGACGTGCTGAATGCGCTGAAGGCTGAAGGCATCACCCCGGAATGGATACAGGTGGGCAATGAGACAGGACCAGGCATGCTGTGGGACACCGACCAGACCCTGAGCGGAGCCGCCTACGACATCCAGTCCAACGGCATCACCTACCCCGCCAACCCGACCAACTACGCTGCCTTCATCACCACGGGCAGCCGCGCCGCAAAGGAAGTGTTCCCCGAAACCAAAGTGATCGTCCACGTGCAGAGCGGTGATGACAACGGACTGTTCCAGTGGAACTTTGGCCTGTTGGAAGAGAACGGGGCGGAATACGATGTCATCGGCATGTCCCTCTATCCCGATGCCGACAACTGGCAGGAGATGCTGGATGCTTGCGTAGCCAATATGCAGGACGTGTCCACCCGCTACGGCAAGGAAGTGATGATCTGCGAGACAGGCATGAACTGGGACGAGGACGAAGCTGCCCTGGCCTTCCTGACCGAACTGCTGAGCCGCAGCCGGGAAATACCGGCCTGCTTGGGAGTGTTCTATTGGGAGCCGCAATGTTATTCGGGATGGAACGGCTACTTCAAGGGTGCCTTTGATGACAACGGCCGTCCCACCATCGCCTTGGATGCTTTCAAATGATAATAGCGGAGCATTGGAGCTACTTTAAGGAAAAGAATGCATCACTTTCATGCCTGCCTTTTCTCTAAATAAAAACAAATTCATCATGCTGCTGATGTAGGATCCGCAGATTTTATCTACATTTGCTGCATACACATATTTTTATAACCTGATTGGAACATGAAAAAGAAACAATGCTTATTCTTGCTCGCGGCATGGCTGCTGTCGGTCCTGCCCGCACAGGCACAACGCACGGAGACCGTACTGGAAAAAGGCTGGAAATTCACCCGAGGTGACGTGCCCGAGGCCGTTGCGCCTTCGTTTGACGACAGCGGCTGGCAAACTGTCAGCGTGCCCCACGACTGGGCCATCTACGGCCCTTTCGACCGGAAACACGATCTTCAGAACGTGGCTGTGACGCAAAACTTCGAGACGGAGGCTTCGGTCAAGACCGGACGCACCGGCGGCCTGCCCTACATGGGTGTGGGATGGTACCGAACCACCTTCCAGACACCTGCCGACAAGCACGTCACCCTGCAGTTTGACGGTGCCATGAGCGAGGCAAGGGTCTATGTCAACGGACAGGAAGTCTGTTTCTGGCCGTTCGGCTATAACGCCTTCCACTGCGACGTGACCGGCCTGCTGGCCACAGACGGCACTCCAAACACACTGGCCGTTCGCCTGGAAAACCTCCCGCAGTCTTCCCGTTGGTATCCGGGAGCAGGCTTGTACCGCAAAGTGCGCCTGGTGCTGACAGATGATGTGCACGTGCCGGTATGGGGTACCCATCTCACCACCCCGCATGTCAGCGAAGCCTACGCATCGGTGAAGCTGCTCACCACCGTGGAAGGAGCCGACGGACGCGAAGTGCGCATCGTGACCGAACTCATCGGGCCGGACGGGAAAGTGGCAGCCACGAAAGACCACACCCGCCGCATGAACGCCGGCATCGCTTTCGAACAGAATTTCCTGGTGGAGCATCCGAAACTTTGGTCGCCAGAGACGCCGCACCTCTACCGGGCCGTCTCGCGCATCTATGTAGAAGGCAAACAGGTGGACGAATACACCACCCGCTTTGGCATCCGCAGCATTGCCGTAGTGGCCGACAAGGGTTTCGTGCTAAACGGGAAAGTGCGCAAGTTCCGGGGCGTGTGCAACCACCACGACCTTGGCCCGCTGGGTGCCGCCATCAATGAGGCAGCCCTGCGCCGCCAGCTAACCCTGCTGAAAGACATGGGCTGCGACGCCATCCGTACCTCCCACAACATGCCTGCCGAAGAGCTGGTGGAACTCTGTGATGAGATGGGGTTCATGATGATGGTGGAGCCTTTCGATGAATGGGACATCGCCAAATGTGAAAACGGCTACCACCGCTTCTTCAACGAATGGGCAGAACGTGACATGGTGAACATGCTGCACCACTTCCGCAACAACCCCTCCGTGGTGATGTGGAGCATCGGCAACGAGGTGCCCACGCAATGCGAAGCAGAGGGATACAAGGTGGCCGCCTTTCTGCAAGGCATCTGCCACCGCGAAGACCCCACCCGCCCCGTCACCTGCGGCATGGATCAAGTGACATGTGTGCTTAACAACGGATTTGCCACCCTGCTCGACGTGCCGGGCTTCAACTACCGCACCTTCCGCTATCAGGAAGCCTACCGCCTGTTGCCACAGTCTGTCGTGCTCGGCTCGGAAACGGCCTCGACGGTCAGCTCGCGGGGCGTGTACAAGTTTCCTGCGCTTCCCAAGAAAAATGCCACCTATCCCGACCATCAGTCATCGAGTTACGACCTGGAGGCGTGCAGCTGGTCCAATGTGCCCGATGAGGACTTGGCCTTGGCCGAGGATTATCCTTGGACGATGGGACAGTTCGTGTGGACAGGATTTGACTATTTGGGCGAACCTTCCCCCTATGACACCAACGCCTGGCCCAACCACAGCTCGCTGTTCGGCATCATCGACCTGGCTTCCCTCCCCAAAGACCGCTACTACCTCTACCGCAGCCTGTGGAACAAGGAGGCCCACACCCTGCACCTGCTGCCCCACTGGACATGGCCCGGCCGTGAAGGCCAAGTGACGCCAGTCTTTGTCTACACCGACTATCCGGAGGCCGAGCTTTTTGTAAACGGCAAGAGTCAAGGGCGTCTGCGCAAACTGACTGCCGCCGAAAGCAAAGCACTGGAGGGCAAAGACAGCCTGGCCCTGCAACGCCGCTTCCGCCTGATCTGGGACAAGGTGGTCTACGAACCGGGCGAACTGAAAGTCGTCGCTTACAAGGCTTCGGGAGATACAGCCGACATCAAAACCGTCCGCACGGCCGGCAAACCTCATCATCTGGAGCTGGTGCCCGACCGCACCCAGCTCAAAGCCGACGGCAAGGATCTGTCATACATCACCGTGCGTGTGGTGGACAAGGACGGCAACCTCTGCCCGGCAGACAGCCGCCTGGTGCGCTTCTCTGTCAAAGGAGCGGGCAGCTTCCGTGCCGCAGCCAATGGCGATGCCACCTGCCTGGACCTCTTCCACCTGCCACGGATGCACGCTTTCTCAGGCCAGCTGACGGCCATCGTGCAGAGCGGCGAACAAGGCGGAAACATCGAGATAGAAGCCAAAGCTCCGGGAGTACGTTCCGCCAGACTGACATTGAAATGCCTTGAGTGACGCTCCCAGCATTGAATCTTTCTACACACAGGCTTGCCCGTATATCCGTTATGGGCAAGCCTGTGCTTTTTCGTCCCCGTCCTTTCCCCCATTTACCTCACAGGCGGGTTTCATCGGATCTTCACGGCTCATTCATTTAAACCTCATACCATCGGCATATGATCTGTTCAAGCTTCGCAAGTGTAGGTGATTGATTCCCAGATTTGCGTGCCGAAGGCTAAAGAATCAGTGTGATAAAGGGTCTGCTCATAGTTCGTTTATACCATTTCCTGAAGTTACAATTTAGTAACCCGCCCTTGGCGAAGCCCTCTTTTTACCCAAACGCACTTGTTAGCAGAATCCTTGTTTTGCTAACAAACTGATGGGAATACTCGATATTTGTTTACAGTACTTTTTTCAAAACGCCAAAATAGAATCGAATTTTGCCCAAAATCTGTATAAATATGCTAAAAACGACCCTTCCGAGCGTATTTTGAGTGCAAAAAGCATACAAATTGGGGTGCGAAATGTATACACGGCGGTTGAAGCAAACAGATGCCGTTTTTTGTCAGTTTTCTTTATCTAAAGGCTCCGGAAGGCTGCCTGAAACCCTATTTTAAATGTAAGTATCTCGCTATTGCCCTATGGTACTGCAAATTATGAAATTTCGTTTCGTTTTTTTCGAGCAAGCCGTCCTGTGCTCGGAAATACGTGATTCTCGTGCGGTTTGAAATGCAAAGTGTCAGTTTGTCAAATTCAAGTTTTTCATCCTTCAGACGCTGATTGATGAGAGCGAGCGTTGCATACGCATATACAAAACGGTCAGACCGGTTAAGGTTCGCGCGTTGCACCGGCCTTGCAAAAGAGTTGCGGATTGGAGGAGTGTTTTCCTATGAAAGAGGCGTGCCGGATCCTCTATTCTGCCTCACCACAAATTTGTTGGATACAACTATTATGCTTATGTTTGCATATCCAAACACCCAATTGCATAACACATATATAAATACATAACATGAAACTATACATCTTCAATCCTGATTCAGATCTGGCTTTGGCCGATCATCGGGACACTTACATTCCTCCTCTGCGCGTGCGCCGCTTCGCGCAAGACCTGGCCATGCTGCCCGTCTGGTACGCCCAGCCCGGCAGTGCCGTTCTGGCAGCTTCGGCCTACAACGCCGACTACCTGCAACTGATGAAACAGCTCTTCCCCCTCCAGGTGGATCTGATGACCCAAGCCGAGCTTCCGGACAATCCCAACATGCAGGTCATGCCATGGGGATGGTCTCTTTCTCTGCGCAAAAACCTTCTGAAATGGAGCGACGGCAAACTCCGGCTGCCGTCCATCGACCAGATCAACTCAGACCGCATACGGTCTTCACGCACCTTCAGCAGGTACATGGCCATACGCCTCTCCATGTCGCCACTGGATTATACGACCGGCGAGAGCCTGCTAGTGGAACGCCACAACATGAGTAAGGTGGAAGAGCTGTATGCCAGCAAGACACTGGGCAGCTGTGTGTTCAAATCCTTGTGGTCAAGCAGCGGACGGGGGCTGTACTGGTGCAGAAACGGCGTCACCAAAGCAGCCTTGAACTGGTGCTGGCGGGAGATAGAGCAGCATGGAGGGATCACCATGGAGCCTATCTATGACAAGGTGGAAGATTTCGCCATGGAGTTTTATTCCAACGGAAAAGGCCGAGTGTTCTTCACCGGCTATTCCAGCTTCCACACCAACGAGAAAGGAGCCTACCAGAGCAGCGTGCTGTCCCCTGACGCCTGCATAGAGGACTGGATCTGCTGTTACGTGCCGCTGCATGCGCTGGTTCTCATCCGCGAACAGGTGCAGCGGGAGCTGGAGATGAGTCTGGGATCCTATTACATGGGGCCTGTGGGAGTGGACATGATGGTCTGCAAATCCCAAGGCGAATATCCCTACGCCATCCACCCCTGCGTGGAGATTAACCTGCGCATGACCATGGGCATGGTGGCGCGCCATTTCTACGACCATTACGTGCAGCCCGGCAAGGAAGGCCGCTTCTACATCCAGACCTACCCCTCTCCTGCGGCCCTGGAGGAGACGCGCACCAAGAACATACGGAAGCATCCCCTGACGGTGGAGAGAGGCAAGATAAAATCCGGCTGCCTGGAGCTGGTGCCCGTCACTCCCCATAGCTATAGCCGGGCGTATGTCATCATTACCTGACAGCTGACGGACAGACAGGCAAGGCAGGAACGAGCTGGCACGCCTCGCTCTCGTTTCCATAGCGGTCTACAGCGGTCACGGCAAAATAGCGGCGCACAGTCCAAGGCAGGAGAGGAGCGTAAACGTAACTGGTGTCACGCACTCCGGCGGCAAGGATGTTCGCCGGATTCTGCGTGTCGACCGGACAGGTGTCCGAAGCGTAAACCACGTATTGCGGCGCATTCAAGGTGTCGTTGTCAGCCGAAGCCTTCCAGGCAAGTCTCCAATACCCTTCCTGCAAAGGGATGACTTGCAGCTGCGCGGGAGCCGCAGGCGGAATGCTGTCCAACCACTTCAGAGCAGGCTGCAAAGCCGGATAAGGATAGTATTCACTGGTCAGGATGTCATACAGCCCTTGCGTGTTGTCCATCAGATACTTCACACGGAAATGTCCCTGTCCGTCCAGATGATGGGCACGGGTAAAATGGATCTGCCGCTCCACCTCGTCTACGGTCCAGTCCCCTTCGGCGGGATCGAGGAAATAGATGCCCAGTCCCGGAATCACCTGCCTTCCGTTGCTCTGCTCTTTCCAGTCCAGCACAAAGGGATAGAAATTGTTTCCCTGGAAATAGGTCATGGGGTAGATCTGGTCCTGAATGCCTTCGCCCAGCCAGCCTTGCACGTCCTGATAGACCGAATGGAAGGCGTTCCAGCCTTTGGAGGAATAGCGGGACGTGTCGCGGTATTTCCCCACCGGACAGGTGCTGACCTTCACCCAAGGCTTGAGGCTTTTGACCCCTGCGTAGAGATAGCGCACAATCTCGGTGAGGTTGTCCCGCCGCCACTGGTCTAATGTGCGGCCTTGGCCGTATTTGCGGAAATCGTACCGGTCCGGGAAACGGAGAGGACGGGTGGGATAACGCAAATAATCGAAATGCACCCCGTCGATGTCATAACGTTCCACCACCTCCCTCACCAGGCTCATCAGGTATTCCTTGGCCTGCGGATGGCCGGGATTCAGGTAATAGCTTCTTTTGTAGAGCACACACAGGTCCGGGTGCTTCTTGGTGACCGACTCTTTTCCGAGCGACGCCACATGCTTGCGGTTGCCCAAAGGGATGGCCACCATCCAGGCGTGGCACTCCATTCCCCGCTTATGGCATTCCTCCACGGCGAAAGCCAAAGGGTCATAGCCCGGATCTCCTCCAGGCTCTCCTGTCAGAATCGCGTTGAAAGGCTCGATGTCCGAACGGTAGAGCACATCGCCCCGTGTGCGGGTCTGAAACAGCACGGTGTTGAAATGCGCCGCTTTCAGCCGGTCCAATATATCGGTCAGCTCAGCCTGCTGCCGACGGACGGCTTCGGGGGTAGTGGCCCGTGTGCGCGGCCAGTCCAGTCCGTAGACAGCCGTCACCCAAGCGGCTCTCACCTCATGTTTGGGAAACTGGGCATACAGCGCCAAGCCTGCCATGCAGCCCAGCAAAATCAACAGAAATCGTTTCTTGCAGTCCATCATATATAAATAGCGGTCAGTGATTAATGGTCAGCGAATGGCGTTGGCGGACAACGGTATTGTCCTATAATCCTCCACAACTTTCTATAGCTTCCTATTATA
>CALUOU010000043.1 GCA_944322335.1 uncultured Bacteroides sp. | reverse complement strand
TTTAGGTCTAACGGCAGCATTCCGGAGTAAAAACTCAGCAACAATGGCCTGCCGTTGTTATGTGACGAGAAGAGCAAGGCGCGAGGCGCTCCAATGTTTTTGCTTCCATATCACAAACGTTTAGTTTCCAACCAATTAAGTCTATTGAGGTTTGCCGATTTACGCTCGTTGTATACTATGAAGCGGCACTGTCTCATCAACGTTCTGATAATCAGAAGGTAACAGGATTTGCCTTGCGGAATTAGTCGAACAAACGCAGCCTTTTGGAGAAAATAATCACTGATTCATGGAAAAAAAATCGGGCGCAAATTCCTTAGTATTAAATCTTTTTATTACATTTGCGGCGAGTTTTGCCGCTTCATAGTATAAAGCGGAAACTTTTATAGAGCGGATTCCGGCTTTTTGTTTGCGAAAAATCTTGCCAACCAGTTGAAGGCCGGCTTTCACCGTCCTCCCGTATCATATGGAAGAAAGACTGATTTGCGGGATTCCCAGATTTATCCTTGTTGAAAGCATGAAGGATTCAACAAGGTTTTCTCTCAAAAACAAGTTAAAAAGGAGGCAAGATCAAGCTGTTTTTTGAAAACAGGCAATGTGGAGATACACACGTCATTCGGAAATCTATTATCAATACAGATAAAAATAAAAATCCTCCTGCTTGTCGGCAAGAGGATTCTTCAGATTTTTTATTTCCCTTATTTATTTCTTCAATGGAATTGAGAAGCTGAAAAGAGAGCCTTCTCCTTTTTTGGACTCAAACCATAATTTTCCGCCATTTTTGCTTACAAAATCCTGACACAACAAAAGCCCTAAGCCAGAGCCTTCCTCATTGTTGGTGCCAAAGGTGGTGAAATGGATATCCGTGTGGAGGAGCTTCTTCTGGCTCTCTTCATCGATGCCACATCCATAATCACGCACACTGACAATGGCGAATCCGTCTTTTTCCGTCACTTTCACCTGCACCTTGCTTCCGGCGTTGCTAAACTTGATGGCGTTGCTTAGCAAATTGCGAATGACCGTCTTAATCATATCGATATCGCCTTTCACCATCATTTCCGCCGGCTTATCCTCTTCGATGGTGATTTTCTTGACACCGGCCACCATGTTGAAAATCTCAATAACACTGTCCGCCACACTGGTCAGATCAAAATCCTGATAAACCACACTCAATTTCCCTGTCTGGCTTTTTGTCCATTTCAGCAAGTTGTCCAGAAGAGAGAAGACATTTTCAGTGGTCTGATTGGCTGTGGCCAACAGATCATACATTTCCTGACCTATTTTTTCAGCAGGAAGATTCAAAATCAGCATGTTCAGCACCATCTTGATGGACCCCATGGGTGAACGCAGATCGTGCGCAATGACAGAATAGAGCTTGTCCCGTCCGGCAATGGTCCGCTTCAGCTCTTCCGTCTTGCTCAAAATAATGCGTTTGGCAGCAACCAGTGAAATCTGATGGTAAACCCGAATAATCAGTTCCTCTCTGTTGAAGGGTTTAGAGATGAAATCACTCGCGCCTGCCTTAAAGCCTTTCACAATATCTGTCGTACTGTTTAATGCTGTCAGGAAAATGATAGGGACTCCTGCCGTAGCAGGATTGGCTTTCAAACGGGCGGCCACTTCAAACCCGTCCATGCCCGGCATCATGACATCCAACAGAACCAAATCAGGATGTTCGGTATCCATCATCTCTAATGCTTGGGCACCGTGACTGGCCGTAGCGATTTCAAATTTTTCGTTGCCCAACAGCGTTTTCAGCAGCAAGACATTAGACATCACGTCATCCACGATCAGGATTTTGTACTCAGAAGGATTAATTTCCATGTTCATTTTCATTATATTGTTTGTTTTGTTTATTCCCATTTTTATGAATGCAGAAAGCCTTTTCTTACTTACATGCCATCAGACGCTTAAAATACTCAATCGTACGCTCCAACCCTTCGTCCAATTCGATGACAGGCCGCCAGTCCAATTTTGACTTGGCCAGCGTGATGTCCGGTTGCCGTTGTTTGGGATCGTCATGCGGAAGAGGCTTGAACACCAACTTCGATTTAGACCCTGTCAGCCGAAGCACTTTTTCAGCCAGACTCAAGATAGAAAATTCATGAGGATTGCCGATGTTGACAGGTCCGATAAAATCTTCTTCCGTCCGCATCATCCGCACCATGCCTTCTATCAAGTCATCAATATACTGAAAACTTCGGGTTTGCTCGCCAGAGCCGTAAATGGTTATGTCTTCGTTTTTCAGAGCTTGCACTATAAAATTGGAAACGACCCTTCCGTCATCAGGCAACATGTTGGGTCCATATGTATTAAAGATACGGATAATCTTGATGCGTACCCCGTTTTGCCGATAATAGTCCATGAAAAGAGTCTCGGCACACCTCTTCCCCTCGTCATAGCACGAGCGGATACCCACCGGATTCACATTCCCCCAATAGGTTTCCAGCTGAGGATGAACAGCCGGATCTCCATAGACTTCACTGGTGGAAGCCTGCAGGATCCGGGCGTTTGTCCGCTTGGCCAGACCTAACATATTGATAGCCCCCAATACAGAAGTCTTGATGGTCTTGATCGCATCGTATTGATAATGAATGGGAGAAGCGGGGCATGCCAAATTGTAGATTTCGTCCACTTCGTCCATCATGTAAGGGAACTCCACATCGTGATGTATGAACTTGAAATTATCCTTCCCCTCCAGATGAGCTATATTTCTCTTGCTTCCTGTAAAAAGATTGTCCAAACAAATCACACCCTGCCCCTCTTCCGTCAAACGTGTGCACAAATGAGAGCCTATAAACCCGGCTCCTCCACTAACCAATATTCTCTTCATCTTCATGACGTATGCAACGATTAAAATTGTTTGTTTTGTCTATCTGTTCACAAATATAGGCTATTCAAATAGAATATGCAAGTTTAATTCTAAAAATATCCAAAAAATTATAGTGGAACAGAACCGGTTTGCAAAAAAACGCAGAGACGCGAAGCCATGACTTTATAAAAAAGGCAGCCAATCGCGTCTCTGCAAGAAGCGTTTTCCAAGAACCAATACCATGAATGTCCCCAATTCGCCAAACCGCCATCATCGCCCATAAAGCTTGCTCCTTGGGTCGGGCATAAGCCATTCAATATTCTTCGGACATATAATCATCATGCTGATAAAACTGGAATTCCTCCTGTTTGGCAGGCACTGTAAAGTCCTTATTAGCAAAAAGCTCAGCCAGACCGGAGATCTGTTTCAGGCGGAGCAATTCATCCCTGTCCATGCCTATGTTCTTCATTATCCAGCTATCTGACATGCCAGCCTTGTCCAAATCGGCCACAATCTGACACATCAGTTCTATGTTGTGCGTACCTCTCGCCCGATTATGACGGATGGTAGATGCCATGCGGTTGGAAAGATCCTTCTCGATGACCACCACAGGCAGCAAGCCTTTCTCACGTTCGTAAATCCGTTTGGAGGTTCTCAACACCTGATACCGATGATAACCATCCACCAGGATATAGGTGTCATGCTCTTGGTCGTAATAACACACACATGGCATGGTAAATCCGTCTTCCCAAATAGACAGCTCCAGCAATTTCATTTCAGGAGGAGCCACCACATTGGGATTGTAATCATTGGCATACACTTTTTCCACAGGGACTGCCCTAACATTGTATACCGGACTCTTATATTCGCTCATAACATCATACTTTTATATTGTTCCATAATTTTTTCTCTTTGACGGATCTCTTCCTTGGTCAGAGAGAATCCCATGTACTTGCAGGCATGATCGTTCTTCAGAATGCAAATGCACATGCGCTTATAAGTGGGGATTTCCTTGAATTCAGGAATGTTTATGTCGTCCAGATAATCCATGCGGACGGGCTTTTTATTGGTCTTGTAATTGGTGGTCTTCATCACTTCAATGGGGATTCCCGCATCGATCAGTTTCTGAATGGTGGCATCACTCAGGCATCCTCCCTTGGTGCGCCAGAACTCCATGCTGACCGTCAGCTTCCGCAGGTAGTTCCGGCGGGTCTTTTCAGGCAAGGTGGACAAAAGGAACTGCATGAATTCCTTCCAAGTGTATCCTTTGGGCAAACAGATGTTCTGCCAGCCCATGGCATGAGTCCCCCCATAAATGCCTGTAAAGTTGACTCCATTGACCCGGCCTATCATTTTCCCCCATGTATTGGGATCAATGGCCTTGTAGAGAGCCAGTGTTCCCTGAGCTTCACACAAGAAAGGGCTGGCCACCCGCTGGCGTTCGATGCTGATGCCGGCTTTATAATAGAGATCGTACAGGCGGTTATAGTCATACCCGAATTTTCCGTTAGCCACCCATATGTCCGTAGTGCGCCAGTCATAAATGGGGTATGCGTTATACACATCATTTCCTACCCGTGAAGTCCAGCGATAGGTGTGGTACATCTGATATTTCCGGCTCATATGGATGCTGCGCCAGCGGTTGAAACTCTCCTGGGTACGGATGCCAATCAGAAAACAAGTACGCACAGCATCCTTCCGATGATGCAGCCAGTTGGCAAACAACATCTGAAAATCGTAATCCCATAATTTTTCGCTATAAAAAGGAAAATCTTCCTTGTTGTAACAATGCTCCGGCTTCTGACGCACCCAAATGTCTTTCATGCTCTCGTCCCACGGACGCCAGTAGTTCTGATACATAGACGTGCAGGTGGTGACCCGAAAAGGCACACAAACCCTATACACCTCCAGTATATCCTTATTGGCTTCCAAAATGCGGTCCACATAGTCAATGGTCATGGAGTATTGTATCTCATAGTCCATGTGAAAGACGCAAAGCTTGCGGTTCAGCTTATTCTTGCGGATGTAATCCATACACATGTTGAGCACTACCCCACTGTCCTTCCCACCTGAAAAGGACACACAGACATTATCAAAATCTCTAAAAATGATTTTCAAACGGTCTTGAGCCAGCTCATAAACGTTCTTACTGATTTCTTCTTGCTTTTTCTTTGCCATCTTCGTTTTCAATCTCTTTTTTCATCTTAACATAACGTGTCCATCGCTTGTCCTCCTTAAAACCAAACGATCTGAAAAGCTCTTCGTCCTCCAGAAAGGCGACAGCCGCCAACGGCTTCCTGATGTTCCAAGCGCCCACGGCTTTCCGCAACAAAGGGCGTAAGACATCCCTATGCTCTTTCCAAACAAAATAATTGTTGATGACACACTCTGTCTTCTTGTTTTCCACAGGAAGAAAGCCCAGCACTTTCCCTTCTTCGTCTATGGCTACGAGCCAGATGAAGTTTTCAGCAGTCCGAAACGGGAAATTATAATTTTGTTTCAATACCACGGGATTCATAACCAATGGTCCCACAAGCGGATAGAGCCGTTCATCTGTGCCTTGTATTTGCAATATTTCCATTATCTCACCTCTTATTTGGGGCTAATATAACGTTTTATCGTATGCCAAAGTCATTCTATCGGACTTCTTTTAATATTTATTAGGTTTCAGAGAACGACAGAAGACAGGCATACCTCTTGTCCTCGGAAGCCTCATCCGACCGATATACTCCTCAAAAAAAGAAGGAATCTGTAATTCATATACCTATTATATATATAAAATCCGCTACCTTTGCTGCGCATTAGACAAAAATATGGCACAAAAACAACAACAAAAAGATAAAAACGGGCTACTCCTTCTCATCCGCAACGGACACCCCATGACACTAAGGCAACAATTATACCTGACTGCCCAGCTCAGCATGCCGGCCATCATGGCACAACTGTCCTCTACCTTGATGCAATATATCGACGCGTCCATGGTAGGAAGCTTGGGAGCAGGGGCTTCCGCCTCCATCGGACTGGTATCGACCAGCACCTGGCTTTTCTGGGGGATGTGTACAGCCGCCGCCACGGGATTTTCCGTACAAGTGGCTCACCTTATCGGCGCAGGCAATCACGAAGGAGCGAAGTCGGTGCTGAGACAAGCCATCACCTCTACGTTTCTGTTCAGTACGCTATTGGCCTTGGTGGGGATGGGCATCAGCGGAAGCCTTCCGCATTGGCTGGGAGGAGATGCTTCCATCCGCGAGGACGCTTCACGCTATTTCTGCATCTTCACGGCATCCCTGCCTGCACTTCAAATGAATTTTTTAGGGGGAAGCATGCTCCGATGCAGCGGAAACATGGCTGTTCCCAGCCTATTGAATGTGCTGATGTGCATTCTGGATGTCATCTTCAACACGTTGCTCATCTTCCCTTCCCATGATCTCCAGCTATGGGAAGGATTTACCGTCCATCTGCCAGGCGCAGGACTGGGCGTGACGGGAGCCGCATTGGGAACAGCATTGGCCGAAGTGGTCACAGCCAGCCTCATGATGTGGTTTCTGTGCTTCCGCTCCACCGACCTCCGCATCGCCCGCAAACGGGGAAGTTTCCTGCCCCAAGCCTCTTGCCTGAAGAAAGCTCTCCACATCGGCCTGCCTATGGGATGCGAACATGCGGTGCTTTGCGGCGCACAGATCTTGACCACGGTCATCGTGGCTCCTTTGGGCACTTTTGCCATTGCGGCCAACTCTTTCGCCATCACGGCCGAAAGCTTGTGTTACATGCCTGGCTATGGTGTGGCAGACGCGGCCACCACCTTGGTGGGACAAAGTCTGGGAGCGGGAAGGAAACGGCTGGCACGAAAATTCGCCAGCATCACGGTTCTGACAGGCATTGGTGTCATGACTTTCATGGGGATCGTGATGTATGTGGCGGCTCCCTTGATGATGAACATCATGACCCCCGTAGAAGAAGTCCGCCAACTGGGCATCATGGCTCTGCGTATCGAAGCCTTTGCCGAACCGATGTTCGCCGCCTCCATCGTAGCATATGGAGTATTCGTGGGAGCAGGCGACACATTAGTCCCCAGCCTTATGAACCTCTTCAGCATCTGGGCTGTCAGACTTACCTTGGCAGCAGTCTTGGCACCAGGCATGGGACTAAAAGGCGTATGGCTTGCCATGTGCATTGAGTTATGTTTCAGGGGAATCATCTTCCTGATACGCCTGCGGGGGAAAAAATGGATGAAAACAACAGTAGTCAACAACTAAATAAAAATTCTCATGGAAACTACAGAAAAAAAAGCAACTCAAAACTATGATTTCGATGAACTGATCCCACGTCGGCACTCTCATTCATACAAATGGGACGCGGCGGCTGAAGAAGACGTTTTGCCCATGTGGGTGGCTGATATGGACTTCCGCACGGCACCTGTTATCCTCGACGCTTTGCGCAAACGGGTGGAACATGGCATCTTCGGTTACACCAAGGTGCCCGATGAGTACTACCAAAGCCTGTCCGGCTGGTTTGGCCGGCAACATGGATGGCCCATCAAACGCGAGTGGGTGATCTATACATCTGGAGTGGTGCCCGCATTGTCGGCCATCATCAAAGCCCTGACTGTTCCTGGAGACAAGGTGGTGATACAGACACCGGTGTACAATTGTTTCTTTTCCTCCATCCGCAACAACGGGTGTGAAACCGTAACCGCTCCCCTCACCTACGCCGACCAGACCTACCGGATCGATTTCAAAGCCTTCGAGTCCATCGTTTCCGACCCTAAGGTAAAGCTCTTCATCCTGTGCAACCCGCACAACCCGGCCGGAAGAGTATGGACAAAGGAAGAGCTTATGCGGTTGGGAGAAATCTGCCTGCGCCATCAGGTGTGGGTCATAGCCGATGAGATCCATTGCGAACTGGTGTTCCAAGGGCATACTTACATTCCTTTCGCCTCTTTGTCGGAAGAGTTCCTGACACACTCCATCACCTGCAACTCTCCCAGCAAAGCCTTCAACATTGCGGGCTTGCAAATAGCCAATATCGTTGCGGCAGATCCTGAAGCCAGAGCTAAAATAGACAAGGCCATCAATGTCAACGAGGTGTGTGAAGTAAATCCCTTTGGTGTGGAAGCGTTGATGGCCGCTTATACGCCTGAAGGGAACCAATGGCTCAACGACCTGAAAAACTACCTGTGGGACAACTACACTTATCTGTGTGACTTCTTTGCCCGGCAACTCCCCCAATTCCCAGTCACCCGGCTGGAAGGCACATACTTGGTGTGGGTGGACTGCTCCGTGTTGAAACAAGACTCCGAGAAGATCGCACAAAGACTTTTGGAGCAAACCAAAGTGTGGGTCAATGAAGGAAGCATGTACGGAGAGGCCGGCAAACCGTTCATCCGCATCAACATCGCCTGCCCGCGCAAACGGTTGGCCGAAGGGCTGGAACGGATCCGGCAGGGACTGACGAATGAAAAATGATTGTAGCACATAAAATCCCAACACAGCATGAAAACAATCCTGCTTGTCATCGGACGAACGGTAGAGCCTCACTTCATTGCAGCCATCAATGATTATGTGCAACGCACCCAACGCTACCTGCCCTTTGAGCTGGAAGTCATCCCTGAGCTGAAAAACACCAAAAGCCTTTCGGAAGAGACACAAAAGGAAAAAGAAGCCGAATTGCTGTTGAAAGCGTTTCAGCCGGGAGACTGCATCGTATTGCTGGACGAAAACGGAAAGGAAATGCGCTCCATGGAATTTGCCGAATACATGAAGCGGAAAATGAATACAGTGGCCAAGCGGCTGGTGTTCGTAGTGGGAGGGCCTTATGGATTTTCCAGAAAAATCTATGAGGCCGCCCAAGAAAAGATTTCCCTTTCACGCATGACCTTTTCCCACCAAATGATACGTTTACTCTTTGTGGAACAGCTGTATCGGGCCATGAGCATTTTGCATGGAAGTCCATACCATCACGAATAAAATTGTTAGCAAGCTCAAAAAAAATCGCCAAAAAGGATAGTATTTTAAAAATAATTCCTACATTTGGGCACGAATTACAAAACACATCAAACATTATGAGCAATAAAACTAAAAGATTCATGCTCCCGGAAGAGGAGATCCCGCACTATTGGTATAACATCCAGGCTGATATGCCGCATAAACCAATGCCCCCGCTCAACCCTGCCACCAAGCAGCCCCTGAAGCCGGAGGATATGTACCCCATCTTCGCCGAGGAACTTTGCCGGCAAGAGCTGAACCAGACAGATACCTGGATCGAAATCCCGGAGGAGGTGAGAGAAATGTACAAGAACTACCGCTGCACTCCTCTGGTGCGCGCATACGGACTGGAAAAGGCGCTCGATACCCCTGCGCACATCTATTTCAAGAACGAAAGCGTCAGCCCCATGGGATCACACAAGCTGAACTCAGCCATACCGCAAGCCTATTATTGCAAACAAGAAGGCATCACCAATGTCACCACCGAGACCGGCGCGGGACAATGGGGAGCCTCTCTGGCATATGCCGCCCGTCTTTTCGGTTTGGAGGCCGCCGTGTACCAGGTGAAAATCAGCTATGAGCAAAAGCCATACCGCCGAAGCATCATGCAGACTTTCGGCGCACAGGTGATCGCATCGCCCTCCATGACCACCCGTGCGGGCAAGGACATCCTGACGGCTCACCCCAACTATCAAGGCTCATTGGGCACCGCCATTTCCGAAGCCATCGAACTGGCCCGCACGACTCCTAACTGCAAATATACTTTAGGATCCGTATTGAGCCACGTCAGCCTGCATCAGACGGTCATTGGCCAGGAAGCCGAGAAGCAAATGGAAATGGCGGGCGAATACCCCGATGTGGTCATTGCCTGCTTCGGAGGAGGCTCTAACTTTGGAGGCATCGCCTTCCCCTTCATGCGGCACAACATTCTGGAGGGGAAAACCACACGCTTCGTGGCTGCCGAACCGGCTTCATGCCCGAAACTGACACGCGGAAAATTCCAATATGACTTCGGAGACGAAGCCGGCTACACCCCCCTGCTCCCGATGTTTACCTTAGGACATAACTTCGCGCCTGCCAACATCCATGCGGGCGGATTGCGCTACCACGGCGCTGGGGTCATCGTATCCCAACTGTTGAAAGACGGCTACATGGAAGCCGTCGACATCCAGCAATTGGAATCGTTTGACGCAGGTGTGCTGTTCGCGCAGGCAGAAGGCATCATCCCTGCGCCTGAGTCTTGCCACGCCATTGCGGCCACCATCCGCGAAGCCCGGCACTGCAAGGAAACGGGCGAGGAAAAGGTCATCTTGTTCAACCTCTCCGGACACGGACTGATCGACATGGCTTCGTATGACAAGTTCCTGGCTGGCGACCTCACCAACTATGAACTGAGCGACGCTGACATTCAGCAGAATCTGGACGAAATAGGCAGCCTGGCCTGAATCAGAAGATAAACGAAGAATGCGAAGGGAGTTGAAAGTCCAATCTCATTTGAGCTTTCAGCTCCCTCACTGTTTACTCACCCCCTTCCTTCAGCTTTTTCACATCATTGTATTCGCCTACGACCCACACCACGTCACCTTCGGCAAAAGGCTCCAACGGATCGGGCGCATGCAACAAGGCAGAGCCTCCCCGCTCCACACCGGCTATCAGGCAATGATATTTGTCACGAATGCCGGCCTCTTTCAGGTTTTTCCCCAAGAAAGGAGAATCCTCCTCAATGCGGAACTGGCGCAAGATCATCTCGCTTTTCTCCACAACATCCGAGTCCAATGTCGAGACGTTTTTCATTTCCTCTTCAAACACATTCAGCTCTTCATCTGTCCCGATTACCTGAATCTTGTCCTGAGGGAACAGACGTACAGAAGCTCCAGGTATGTTGATCCGTTTTTGCCCCCGCAGGACAGACACGACATGCACACCGTAGCGCCTGCCGAAATTCAGCTCGGCCAATGTCTTCCCTGCCCACTGCGCCTCTCCGGGGATCACGTAATCGGCCAAATGCAAATCGCGCGACAACAGACGGCCGGCATATTCGGGCTTTTTCTCACCCATGTATTCGGCACGCGCCTCCCGCGAACGCAGGTTCTGGAAGAATTTGCGCTCGATCAGGATGGACTGCTTCTTCAGCTGACGGGAAAGCACCATCGCAATGACCAGCAGCAAGGCCACGCCAAACACCAGACCGATGGAAATCTTGAACAATCCCGCAATGACGAACATCACAAACGACACCGCCAGCAAAATGCGCAACACAATGGTGGCCACCAAAGGAGCACGATTGCCCCGATGGTCATTCCATAAGGTTGTGAACTCTTCCGAATGATTCTTCTTGATCATGATGGCTCGCAAGAAGGGAGACATGAGCAACACCGTGACGACAGCCGCCGCCAACGGTCCCCAAAACTCAGGCAGATGACTGGTGCAGAAAGGCACCAGAAAACGGAAAGACAAGGCTATGATGGCTACACAAATGATGGAATAGACCGTGACGATGCGCACCAACGCAACGATCAGACGTCTCCACAAGCTCTCATGATTGACCGTATGGGAACCGGAGGCATAGCGGGAGAGAAAGGTCTTCCATTTCTCCGGCAAACGGGCATCCACAAAAGCAGAAGCAGGTCCGGCCAAACGAATCATGTAAGGGGTCAAAAAGGTAGTGATCACCGACACGGCCACCACGATAGGATACAGGAAATGGCTGGTGACATCCAGTGACACACCCAAAGAGGCAATGATGAAAGCGAACTCGCCAATCTGTGTCAAGCTGAATCCGCATTGCATAGCCGTCTTCAAGGGCTGGCCGGAAAGCAGGAAGCCAAACGTGCCAAATACAGCCTGCCCCAACAAGACAGCAAGCGTTATGACAAGAATGGGAAAAGCATAACCGACAATCATGGCCGGATCGACCATCATGCCCACCGACACGAAAAAGATGGCGCCGAACAGATCCTTCACAGGCTTTACCAAGCCCTCGATCTTCTCGGCTTCCACGGTCTCTGCCAAAATGGAACCCATGATGAACGCGCCGAACGCCGCCGAAAAGCCTGTGCGCTCTGCCAGCACCACCATGCCGAAACACAAGCCCAAAGCCACGATCAGCATCGTCTCCTCGCCCATCAGCCGTCGGCAACGCTTCAGCAGCTCCGGAATGGCATAGATGCCGACCACAAACCACAGGATCAGGAAAAACAAGAGCTTGGCGATGCTTTCCAGCATCTCCATCCCCTCAAAATGATGGCTGACAGCCATGGTGGACAAGATCACCATCAACACGATGGCCAGAATATCCTCCAGGATCAGCACGCTGAGCACCAGTCCTGTGAATTGCTTCTTAAGCAGACCAAGGTCATCGAACGCTTTATAAATGATCGTGGTGGAAGACATGGCGATCATGCCACCCAGAAACAGGCAATCCATCCGCTTCCAGCCGCAGGCACTCCCCACGGCCACACCCAGAAGGATCATGCAGAAAATGACGGTGCAGGCCGCGATAATGGCCGCCCCGCCCACTTTCACGATCTTCTTGAAGCTGAACTCCAGCCCCAAGGCAAACAGCAGGAACACCACGCCAATGTCCGCCCACACCTTAATGTCAGCCGTGTCCACCACTGAAGGTGTCCAAGCAATATGCGGCCCGGCCAAAAAGCCCGCCACGATATACCCCAGCACAAGCGGCTGTTTCAGTTTCTTGAAAAGCAGGGTCATGACACCTGCACAAATCAAAATCAAAGCCAGATCGGCTATCAATGGACTTAATCCGGACATGCTTGCATACGCTTTTTAGTAATGATAAGTTTTGCTCTCCCCCTTTCGGACAGCAAAGATATAACAAAAAAAACGAATATCCCCACCCCGCCTCCATTTTCACACACAAACAGTCAGACTTCCAAACCGGCTTCCACAATTCGGCAGGCAGCGTAAACGGGCGAGAAGCGGTCTTCTCCTACCGAACACATTACCGGCAAAACGCATATTTTTCCGTCAGAATGACTCGCATGTTCTGTAAATGCTGACAGCCCGTATTTTCAAAACTGTCCAAACAGAGCCGAGGAAAGCATAAACACGGAATAAGTATGCAAAATAAGTTTGTGTTTTGAGGAGGGACGCACGTCATCAGAAGGTGGAACACGCATGAAAACGGTTCCGAATCATGCGTGCGGCTATTCCAAATGACGTATGTGATGAGGTGAAAACATGCGTGTGGCGGAGACGAGTGACGCGTGCGGCGGAAACAGGGGGCGTTTTTCCCAGCATTTTCCGGTCAAAAGAAGGAGGTGGAAACGCTATTTGAAATGTAAAGATTTCGCTATCACACTACAATACAGCCAAATATAAATTTCCGTTTCATTTTTTGAAGCAAACCGATCCTTAGGGCGGAAAAAAACGATTCTGAGAAGGGAAGAAAAGCAAAGTGTCAGATTGTAAACCTATCCACAGACCCGCATCCGCATCCGATAAGACGATTGGAGTTTTGATGCGGTTGCCCTGAATATGCAAAATTGATGTGATTTAATTGGAGAAAAATTTCTTTATTAGCCAAGAAATACCTTACTTTGTGCTGTTTTATGGCTCCAAAGGAGTTTAATACCAACATTAATAAATACATAGTCATGAAGATTTCACACATTGAACATTTAGGCATTGCCGTCAACAGCATCGAAGAGGCTCTGCCGTATTACGAGAAAGTATTGGGCTTAACATGCTACAACATCGAGACCGTGGAAGATCAGAAAGTAAAGACAGCCTTCCTGAAAGTGGGTGACGTTAAGATAGAACTTTTAGAGCCGACAAGCCCTGAAAGCACCATCGCCAAATTCATCGAGAAAAACAACGGCAAGGGAGGCATACACCACCTGGCCTTCGCCATCGAAGACGGTGTGGCCAACGCATTGGCGGAAGCCGAAGGCGCAGGAGTCCGCCTCATTGACAAAGCCCCGCGCAAAGGAGCAGAGGGATTGAACATCGCATTCTTACACCCCAAATCCACACAAGGCGTGCTGACCGAGCTTTGCGAGAAACCTGAATGAGAAAAACAGGAAGCGCAGGAATAAGCGATAAAAGAAACTATTTACATTATATATATAGGAAACATAAATATGAGTAACCAGCTTGAAAAGATTAAAGAGCTTATTGAACTTCGTGCTCAGGCTCGTTTAGGCGGTGGCGAAAAAGCAATCGAAAAACAACACGCCAAAGGAAAATATACAGCCCGCGAGCGCATCGCCCAACTCTTGGATGAGGGCAGCTTCGAGGAAATGGACATGTTCGTACAACACCGTTGCACCAATTTCGGACAAGACAAGAAACACTTCTTGGGCGACGGTGTGGTGACCGGCTACGGCACGATCGAAGGCCGACTGGTGTATGTGTTCGCCCAAGACTTTACCGTGTTCGGAGGCTCGCTCTCAGAAACCATGTCCCAGAAAATCTGTAAAGTCATGGACATGGCCATGAAGATGGGGGCACCCATCATCGGCATCAATGACTCTGGAGGCGCGCGCATCCAGGAAGGCATCAACGCCTTGGCCGGCTATGCGGAGATTTTCCAACGCAACATCCTGGCTTCCGGCGTAGTGCCCCAGATCTCCGGCATCTTCGGCCCTTGTGCAGGCGGCGCCGTGTATTCGCCGGCCTTGACCGACTTCACACTTATGACCGAAGGCACCTCTTACATGTTCTTGACAGGACCGGCGGTAGTGAAGACCGTGACGGGAGAAGACGTGACGCAGGAAGACTTGGGCGGCGCCAGCGTGCATGCATCCAAATCGGGTGTGACCCATTTCACGGCAGAGACAGGAGAAGAAGGCTTGGCCATCATCCGCAAATTGCTGAGCTTCATTCCTCAAAACAACCTCGAAGAGCCGCCTTTAGTGAAATGCACCGACCCCATCGACCGTTTGGAAGACTCGCTGAACGAAATCATCCCCGACAACCCCAACAAGCCCTATGACATGTATGAGGTGATCGGAGCCATCATCGACAATGGGGAGTTTCTGGAAGTGCAACGGGACTATGCCAAGAACATCATCATCGGCTTCGCACGCATGAACGGACAATCTGTGGGCATCGTGGCCAATCAGCCGAAATACCTGGCAGGCGTGCTCGACTGCAACGCCTCACGCAAGGCCGCCCGTTTCGTGCGCTTCTGTGACGCGTTCAACATTCCTCTGGTAACGCTGGTAGACGTGCCGGGCTTCCTCCCTGGAACCGGACAGGAATACAATGCCGTTATCCTCCACGGAGCCAAGCTGCTATATGCCTACGGGGAAGCCACTGTCCCCAAGGTGACTGTCACCCTCCGCAAATCCTATGGCGGGTCACACATCGTGATGAGCTGCAAGCAACTGAGAGGAGACATCAACTACGCATGGCCTACTGCGGAAATCGCGGTAATGGGCAGTGCAGGCGCAGTAGCCGTGTTGTATGCCAAGGAAGCCAAGACGCATGAAAATCCTGCCGAGTTCCTGGCTGAAAAGGAAGCTGAATACACCAAACTCTTTGCCAATCCTTACAATGCGGCCAAATATGGCTACATCGATGATGTCATCGAGCCGAGGAACACACGCTTCCGCGTCATCCGCGCCTTGCAGCAACTGCAAACCAAGAAGCAGACCAATCCGCCCAAGAAACACGGAAATATTCCATTGTAAACAAAGAAACAAACCTCAAAAACATCAAGTTTATGAACATAAAGAAAATAGGAATATTCATCGCCGCCTTCATGGCCGCATGGGGCAGTGTTTCAGGGCAAGGCGTAACCAGCGTCTGCATCAACGAAGTGCTGGTGAACAACAAGGACAATTTTCAGGACGACTATGGCAAGCAAACGCCATGGATCGAACTGTTCAACACTTCTTTCGCCACGGTGGATATACGCAGCTGCTACCTGACCAATGACAGGCGGGTGTTGGACAAAAGCCTGAGCCCTACTGAACGTGCAGCGCTGATGTACCCCATCCCCAAAGGTGACGTGCTGACCGAGATTCCCCCCAGACAACACACCTTGTTCTGGGCGGACAACCAGCCGAAACGGGGAAACTTCCACGTAAGCTTCACGCTGGACTCGGTAGGTCCCAACTGGATTGCCCTGTATGACGCCAATGCCACTACCCTGATAGACTCCGTCACCGTGCCCGCACACCTGCCTGTGGATTGCTCCTACGGCTTGGTGGTGGACGGCGTGAAGGAGAAAGGATGGGCGATCATGGGCATAGACAACCGCTTTGTCACCCCCAGCACCAACAATGTGACACTGGACTCAAACGAAAAGATCGTGGGCTTCAAAACCAAAGATCCCATCGGCATTGGCATGGCCGTCATGGCTATGCTGGTGGTGTTCGTCGGACTGATCCTGCTCTGTCTCGCCTTTAAAGTCGTCAACGCCATCGGCATCAGCGTGGCCAAACGCAACGCCATGCGGGCTCATGGCATCGAAAGCAAGAAGGAAGCCAAGGAGAAATCCATCGGCACCGAATCCGGAGAAGTGTTCGCTGCCATCGCCATGGCACTGCACGAATATCAGGAGAATGTGCATGACATCGAAGATACCATCCTCACCATCAACAAGGTGAAACGGAACTATTCTCCTTGGAGCTCAAAGATTTATACCCTGACACAGCTGCCGCATAAATAAATCTCAGTTATGTATCTCTAAAAAAACATTCAACATGAAACAATACAAATATAAAATCAATGGCAACCTCTACCAAGTCACCGTAAACGATGTGGAAGACAACATCGCCCGCGTAGAGGTGAACGGCACCCCCTACAAAGTCGAGCTGGACAAACCCATCAAGTCCAAACCCATCGTGCGCCCGGCCGCCGCTCCCAAAACATCCACCGGCGCACCTGTCATCACCCGCCAGCAGGCTCCCTCGAAGAGCACAGGCGTGAAGTGCCCCCTGCCCGGCGTTATCCTCGACATCAAGGTGAATGTGGGCGATACCGTGAAACGCGGGCAGACGGTGGTTATCCTTGAAGCCATGAAGATGGAAAACAACATCAATGCCGACAAAGACGGAAAAGTGACGGCCATCAAGGTCAACAAGGGAGACTCTGTCTTGGAAGGAACGGATTTAATCATCATCGAATAAACGCGCGATATGGAAGAAGTTAGCTTTTTATCATTCATCAGCGACAATTTGGCCGACTTTTGGGAGTACACCGGATTTGCCAACGCCACGTCCGGACATCTCATCATGATCGTGGTCGGGTTGTTCTTCCTGTTCCTTGCCATCAAGAAGAACTTCGAGCCGCTCCTGCTGATCCCCATCGGATTCGGCATCCTGATCGGCAATATCCCTTTCAAAATCGATGCCGGACTCGAAGTGGGCATTTATGAGGAAGGATCCGTGCTTAACATTCTCTACCAAGGCGTGAAGACGGGATGGTATCCGCCCTTAGTTTTCTTGGGGATCGGTGCCATGACGGACTTTTCCGCCCTGATCTCCAATCCGAAGCTCATGCTGGTCGGCGCCGCCGCACAATTCGGCATCTTCGGCGCTTACATGATCGCCTTAGCTCTTGGATTCGAACCTAACCAAGCCGCCGGCATCGCCATCATCGGAGGTGCGGACGGTCCTACGGCCATTTTCCTCTCCTCCAAGCTTTCGCCAAACCTCATGGGAGCCATTGCCGTGTCCGCTTATTCCTACATGGCACTGGTGCCGATCATCCAACCTCCTATCATGCGTGCCCTGACCACCAAGAAGGAGAAGCTCATCCGCATGAAACCTGCCCGTGCCGTGTCCCACACCGAGAAGATCATGTTCCCCATCATCGGCTTGCTGCTCACTTGCTTCCTGGTGCCCTCCGGCCTGCCTCTGCTGGGCATGTTGTTCTTCGGGAACCTGCTGAAGGAAAGCGGCGTGACTCGCCGTCTGGCCGAAACCGCCAGCGGGCCTCTGACCGACACCATCACCATCTTGCTGGGTGTCACGGTGGGAGCCTCCACTCAAGCTTCTGAATTCCTGACGTGGAGCACCATCGGTATTTTCTTCTTGGGCTTCTGCGCTTTCGTCATTGCCAGCGCATCGGGTGTGCTGTTCGTCAAATTCTTCAACCTCTTCTTGAAGAAAGAGAACAAGATCAACCCGCTTATCGGCAATGCCGGTGTGTCTGCTGTGCCTATGTCCGCACGCATCTCGCAAAACGTAGGACTGGAATACGATCCCACCAACTACCTGCTCATGCATGCCATGGGACCAAACGTAGCAGGCGTGATCGGATCGGCTGTAGCCGCAGGTGTCCTGCTCGGATTCCTTATCTGACGGCAGACACCATCTATCCTCTAAACGTCCTCTCCCCTCAACAAGGAGAGGACGTTTCTTGTCAAGAGAAGACATACACACTCTATGATTTATGATAACGCTTCTGATCCCGACACAAACGACCTCCATACAGGATCAGTGAAATAATTCACGGCTTCATCCATGCGTTTTTCATCAACTTTGCATACCTTTGCTTCCCCGAAAAGATGTCACATTTTAAACAAAACAGCCATGAAGAAGAACCTGTTCTCCGCCTTGGGCAATTTCTGGTCGCCCGCCTCCGCACAAGTAGAAACTGAAATCACCAAGATAGAACCGCCTTTCTGGTATACGGGCATGAAGCAGTCTACTCTCCAGCTCATGGCATATGGCAAAGGAATCGCCCAAGCCTCGGTTGCTGTAAACTATCCTGGAGCATATCTCGAAAGCACTGTCCGCATGGAAAGCGACAACTACCTCCTCATCTACCTGCGCCTGGACAAACAAGCGGAGCCGGGAAAAATGCTCCTGAACTTCACCATCGGCAAAAGAAAGCTGACTTACATCTATGAGCTTAGGCAGCGCACCCGCAAGGGCGAAGAGCGCAAGGGTTTTGACGCCTCCGACACGCTCTACCTCCTAATGCCCGACCGCTTCGCACGGGGCACTGAAGAGGGAGAGAATCCGGCGGAAGAGGAGACGGACATGGCTCCGTATCGGGTGGACAGAAACGATCCGGACGCACGCCACGGAGGAAATCTGGCCGGCATCGGGCAACACTTGGATTATTTTACAGACTTGGGTGTCACGGCTCTCTGGTTCACTCCCGTGCTGGAGAACAACATGGCCGGAGGGTCTTACCACGGCTATGCCACCACCAATTACTATCGGGTAGATCCGCGCCTTGGCACTAACGAAGCCTACAGACACCTCATTGAAAGAGCGCATGCCAAAGGACTGAAAATCGTGATGGACATGATTTTCAACCATTGCGGCATTGGACATCCTTGGCTGAAAGACATGCCGGGACGAGACTGGTTCAATCATCCCGACCTCAAGCGGAGTTTCATGCAGACCTCCTTCAAGCTCACGCCTCATGTCGACCCCTATGCCTCTGAATATGATTTCCGGCAGATGAACGAGGGATGGTTTGCTGACACCATGCCCGATCTCAACCAAAAGAATCCGCACGTCTACCGCTATCTGGTACAAACCAGTCTCTGGTGGATCGAATATGCCGACATCGACGGGATCCGCATGGACACTTATCCCTATGCCGACTACGAGGCCATGAGCCGATGGATGGAAGAGCTGAACGGGGAATATCCCAATTACAACGTAGTGGGAGAAACATGGGTAACCGAACCTGCCTACACCGCATGGTGGCAAGCCGGCTCCAGACTCTCCGCCCCACGCGACAGCCACCTGAAAACGGTAATGGACTTCAGCTTCTTCGAGCGGATCAATCTGGCCAAACATGAACAGACAGAAACGTGGTTCAAGGGGCTTGACCGCATCTACAACAATTTCGTTTATGATTTCCTCTATCCGCATCCCGAATCGGTGCTGGCATTCATCGAGAACCATGACACCGACCGTTTTCTGGGTGACGGACAAGACCTGCCCATGCTGAAACAGGCCACCACCCTTCTGCTCACCACCCGACGCATTCCACAACTCTATTATGGCACAGAAATCCTGATGAACGGCACCAAGACAAAAGGAGACGGATATGTGCGCAAGGACTTTCCGGGAGGATGGCCGGAAGACACCGAAAACGCTTTCACGCCTCAGGGCAGAACGCCCGAACAGAATGAGTGTCACCTGTTTTACAAAACGTTGCTGAATTGGCGGAAAGGGGCCGGCAACGACCTCATAGCCAAAGGAAACATGGTACAGTTCATGGTGCAAAACGGTGTGTATGCCTATGCCCGCTCCTATGAAGGCAGGACTGTGTTCGTCATGCTGAATGGCAGGGATCAAAAAACGATCCTCTCTCTGAAGTATTATCAGGAAGTCCTGGCCGGACATCCGCAAGGCAGGGATGTTCTAACCGGAAAAACAGTCGTTCTGGACAAGGAACTCGCCATGGAGGCACGGGAATCAAAGGTACTGGAACTTTCTGACAGGAAGTAAACAGGTCAGTCCGAAAATCCGGTTGCGAAAACCGTTTTTTCGGACTGACCCTAAATTTGTTTGGCTACAAAATCAATCCGCCTTTGAAAGACAAGCAGACGGACCTACATACGTGCGCTGCAAACCGCCCCAATCCACCACGATGCGCTGGATCATTACACCCGGATCGCCACACGTAAGCGTAAGCAGATGCTTCTCCTTGGAAGAGTCGATGGCAAATGTGGCCTTCGCCAATGCTCCGTTGCGCAACACTTGCGTCTTCCATTCGACCGAAAATTCCTTAGGAGCATTTTGCGCCACCACAGCAGGCTGACCGTCTACAGAAATGCCGAAACGGTTGCTGCCTTTGCCGACATGAAGCGGAAAGAACGGTAAGGTATAGACATACACCGTCACCGAGTCGGCCTCCATCCGGGGAAGTTCACACTCCACACGCGAACCGTCCAGACGCTGGGGATCGGCAGACGGCTGCGCGGCTTCACCCATCTGCACGGCTACCCAGTCATAACCGATACCTTTCATGCGACGCATGGTCATGCCTTTACCCGCATGGAGAACAGCCTTTTGCAAGTCAACCACGGCACAGCCCTCCAGCCTGTTCTGATCCTCCTGCGGCGACAAGTCCACAGGCTTCTCTCCGGCTCCGTCCACATAACTCACCTCCGGCATGTTCTGATATTTAGCTACCCAACCGGGAGCCAACGCCATCATGTTTGCCCATTTGCCGTCCAGCAACGTATTATAGCGCATGTTGAGAGAAGCAATGCTGTCAAATGCCATTTGCGCCTGCTTGGCCGCCCAATTCGCCTCAGCCACATGGCCTGCCTGCGCCTGCTCATGATTCACTTGCGCCAAAAGGAACTTGCGGTTCATCTGATAAGAG
>CALUOU010000042.1 GCA_944322335.1 uncultured Bacteroides sp. | reverse complement strand
TCACAAGGGAAGGGCAGCTTTTTTCCTCGTTTTTATAGCATGTTACCAATATTATTTGTAAGTTTGTCCAGTCAAAATGAATATACAGCAGGAACACACCCGCGCCCCCTATTCACTTTTTGAATCTGAACAACACCAACAATAACCAACTAACTAAATTTTAGGTTTATGATAATAGACAAACTGGAAAACATCGGGAAATACGTCCCTCTGAATCCACTGTTCCAGCAAGCCGTCGATTTCTTGAGAGCGCATCGCTTGGACCTGTTGGATACAGGCAAAACTGAACTTCAAGGCAAAGACCTGCTTGTCAATGTAACACTCATCAACCCTAAAACCCAAGAGGAAGCCCGGCTGGAAACCCACCGCAACTTTATCGACATTCAAATCCCGGTATCTGGCGTTGAAGTGATGGGCTATACACCGGCTGCCGATTGCCAGCCTGCCGACGCTCCTTACAACAAAGAAAAAGACATCGCCTTCTACGAGGGAGCTGCGGCATCTTACCTCACTGTCGAGCCTGGCATGTTTGTCATCTTCTTCCCGCAAGACGGACATGCGCCAGGCATCACCCCCGAAACGATCAAGAAAGTCATCATCAAAGTAAAAGCCTGACATAGAGCAGACAAAAATACAACCGATACGTACAATAACTCAACAAAAACATAGATGCTCGTTATGGAAACATTAAAATTAATCAAGAACGACCCTTGGCTGGAACCTTATACCGATGCCATCAACGGACGTCACCAACATGCCACGGACAAAGAGGCAGAACTGACAAACAATGGGAAACAGACGCTCTCCGACTTCGCATCGGGGTATTTGTACTTCGGCCTGCATCACACAGACAAAGGGTGGGTCTTCAGAGAATGGGCTCCTAATGCCACACAAATCTTCCTCGTAGGCACCTTCAACGACTGGAAGGAAAGCAAGAAATACAGCCTGAAGCGCAAAGCCAACGGTGTATGGGAAATCAGACTGCCCGAAACGGCCATGAAACATGAGGATCTTTACAAACTGATGATCCACTGGGAAGGCGGATGCGGCGAACGCATTCCGGCATGGGCCACACGGGTGGTGCAAGACGAACAAACCAAAATCTTCAGCGCTCAAGTATGGGCACCCAAGAAGCCCTATAAAATGAAGAAGCGCACCTTCAAGCCGACAACCGCTCCCTTGCTGATCTATGAATGCCATGTGGGCATGGCACAGCAAGAGGAAAAAGTGGGAACTTATCGGGAATTCCAGGAAAAAGTGCTTCCGCGCATCGCCAAAGACGGATATAACTGCATACAGATCATGGCCATTCAGGAACATCCCTACTACGGAAGCTTCGGCTATCACGTCTCCAGCTTCTTTGCCCCTTCTTCCCGCTTTGGCACACCAGACGAGCTGAAAGAGCTGATAGACACCGCCCACAAAATGGGATTGGCCGTCATTATGGACATCGTGCATTCACACGCCGTCAAAAACGAGCTGGAAGGGCTGGGCAACTTTGCGGGAGACCCCAACCAGTATTTCTATCCCGGCGACCGTCATGAGCATCCGGCGTGGGGGTCACTCTGCTTCGACTATGGGAAGAACGAAGTAATCCATTTCCTTCTCTCCAACTGCAAATATTGGCTGGAAGAATTCCACTTTGACGGATTCCGCTTCGACGGCGTTACCTCCATGCTCTATTATAGCCACGGATTGGGCGAAGCCTTCTGCAATTACAATGATTACTTCAACGGCCATCAGGACGACAATGCCATCTGCTACCTGACACTGGCCAACCGGCTCATCCATCAGGTGAATCCAAAGGCCATCACCATCGCAGAGGAAGTTTCCGGCATGCCTGGGCTGGCAGCCAGATTTGAAGACGGCGGCTACGGATTCGACTACCGCATGGCCATGAACATTCCAGACTACTGGATTAAGACCATCAAGGAAAAAATAGACGAAGACTGGAAACCGTCCAGCATGTTCTGGGAGGTGACCAACCGCCGGAAAGACGAGAAGACCATCTCCTATTGTGAAAGCCACGACCAAGCGCTCGTGGGAGACAAAACCATCATCTTCCGCCTGATTGACGCAGACATGTACTGGCACATGCAAATAGGCGATGAAAACTACACCGTGAAACGAGGCATTGCCCTGCACAAAATGATCCGGCTGCTGACTGCGACAACCATCAATGGAGGCTACCTGAACTTCATGGGCAATGAGTTCGGCCATCCTGAATGGATCGACTTTCCACGGGAAGGCAACGGCTGGTCCTACAAATACGCGCGCCGGCAATGGGATCTGGTAGACAATCCTAACCTGGCATACCACTACTTAGGAGATTTTGACGCGGCCATGCTGCAAGTCATCAAGAGCGTGCGGAACTTCCAAGCGACCCCTGTGCAGGAAATCTGGCACAACGATGGCGACCAGGTACTGGCCTACATGCGCAAGGATCTGATCTTTGTCTTCAACTTCAATCCGAAACAGTCGTTCACCGACTACGGGTTCCTGGTACCGGCCGGTTCCTATGATGTCATCCTCAACACCGATGCTCCTGCCTATGGCGGCTACGGGTTTAGCGATGACAGCGTCAGACACTTCACCCTGCACGATCCTCTTTATGCCAAAGAGAAGAAAGAATGGCTGAAACTCTACACTCCCGCCCGCACGGCTGTTGTGTTGCGCAAAAACAAGTAAAGAGAACCATTCTCGCGAACCTATAAAAAAGGGAAGAAAGCTCTCACCTCCGCTTTCTTCCCTTTTTCTTATTCATCCAAGCACATCCCTTCCGGAAGGGCCTCACACATATGTCTCAAGCAGTTTCACCGAATCTTGCGGAATAATGGCAATGCTTTGCGTAGTGGCAGGCAAGAGTGTAGTGTCTCCCGCACGCAGCAAAAGTTCGTTTCGCTCATTGTCTATCAGCTTGCAAGCGCCTTCCATACAGACAAAGATGACAAAAGAATCCAACTCGGAATAATCGCACGTTATTTCCTCTGTCATGTCATAGACAGAAGTTGTGAAATAAGGGCTCTCCAGCACTTCTACAGGCTCGTTTTTCAAATGCTCATAATGAGTGCGGAAATCATCCTGGACATCTGAAAAATTGATGGCATCCATAGCTAAAGTAGTATGCAGCTCGCGCAATTTCCCGTTTTTGTCCCGCCTGTTATAATCGTAAATGCGATAAGTGATGTCTGAAGTCTGCTGGATCTCCACCACAAAAGAGCCCGCTCCAATGCCATGAACCCGTCCGGCTGGCACATAAAACACATCTCCGGGCTGGATAACAGAGGAGTGGAGCACTTCAGTAAATGTGCCTCTATTGACTCTCTCCTTATACTCCTTTTGAGTGATCTGCCGAGAAAAACCGGTGATCAGCCGGGCTCCTTCACTGGCGTCAAGCACGTACCATAACTCATTTTTGCCAAAACAGCCATGACGCCTCTGGGCCAGCTCCTCGCCCGGATGCACCTGAACGGACAGATCCAGCTTGGCGTCAATGAATTTAATCAGCAAAGGAAACTTGTCGCCAAAACGAGCGTAATTAGCCTCTCCCACCAACTCCTCTTTATACCTGCGCACCATTTCAGGCAGCGTACGTCCTCTATCCACGCCATTGGCTACGACAGACTCGCTACCATCCACAGCCGAAATCTCCCAGCTTTCTCCTACATTAGGCAAGTTTACATTCAGATGTTTGAATGAAATAATCCTATCGCCTCCCCAAAGTGTCTGCTTCAGGATAGGCTCAAACTTTAACGGATACATTTGTTTTTTCGTTATCTAATCAATAAATATGACTTTTTTTTAAGATTACGGCGGCAAACATACAAAAATATCAAATTGCCCCATAAGTCCTAAACGCTAAACTTTCCTAAATTGCTTGCCACATTTTCTCCCAATCATTTGTGAGAACAAAAGAAATTCTTTTTATTTGCAAGAAATTTATTAATAATACCCCGTTATGATAAACACTACTCCCAAGGGAAGCAACCTGTCCGGCTTGGACAGAAAAGACTTTCAGAAGGATATCGATAACAAACGGACTGATTTGTTTATCCTTACGAATGCCAAAGGCATGGAAGTCGCAGTTACGAATTATGGATGCGCCATTGTGTCGATCATGGTACCCGACAAAAATGGCAAGTATGCAAACGTCATCTTAGGCCATGACAACATCGAAGGTGTCATTAACAGTCCGGAGCCTTTCCTCAGCACGACCATCGGACGCTACGGAAACCGGATCGCCAAAGGACATTTTACGCTGTATGGCGAGAAACACCAGCTAACCATCAACAATGGCCCCAACTCTTTACACGGCGGTCCCACCGGATTCCATGCCAGAGTCTGGGATGCCATACAGCCCGACCCGTCAACCGTCAAGTTCCACTATGTGTCTGCCGACGGCGAAGAAGGTTTTCCCGGCAAACTGAAAGTGAACATGACATACCACTTGGACAGCGAAGAGAATGCCCTCATCATTGACTACCGGGCTACTACCGACAAGGCCACGATCGTTAACCTGACCAATCATGGCTTCTTCAATTTAGCAGGCATTTCCAATCCCACCCCAACTGTATTAAACAATATCGTCACCATCAATGCAGACTTCTACGTGCCTATTGACGAAGTATCCATTCCAACAGGAGAAATACTTAAGGTAGAAGGCACTCCCATGGACTTCCGCACCCCACACACCATCGGCGAACGTATAGACGAGCCTTTCCAACAGCTTATCAACGGCACCGGGTATGACCATTGCTACGTGCTGAACAAGCCCGAAGCCGAATGTCTCACATTGGCAGCCACCTGCACCGAGCCAGAAAGCGGACGCACCATGGAAGTCTATACGACTGAAACCGGAGTACAACTTTATACCGGAAACTGGCTGAACGGATTTGAAGGGACTCACGGAGCCACTTATCCTGCAAGAAGTGCCATATGCTTTGAAGCGCAACGCTTCCCCGATACTCCCAACAAAGCTCATTTCCCATCAGCAGTCTTGCTCCCTGGCGATGAATACCAGCAAAAGACCGTTTATAAGTTCGGAATTGTAGAATAGATAAAATATTTTTTAGTATACTAATTTCTAACAAAAACCATGACACAACAAAAACAGAACGGTAATCTCGTCGCAATCATAACGATGTTCTTTCTATTTGCGATGATCTCTTTCGTAACCAATCTTGCTGCCCCCATCGGCACGATCTGGGGATATAAGTTTGAAGGCAACAGTGTGTTAGGCATGATGGGAAACATGATGAATTTCCTTGCCTACCTGTTTATGGGAATTCCTGCCGGCAATTTACTCGTGAAAATCGGCTATAAGAAAACAGCTCTCTGGGCAATGGGCATCGGCGCTATCGGTCTGGCAGTGCAATATCTGTCAAGTCTGGTCGGCGGCGATGTCACCATGTTCACATTGAATGGTGAAGTGGACAGAGGCGGGGTACTCACTCAGATAGAGATACCTGTCACGCTGAACTATTTCATTTATTTGCTTGGAGCTTTCATCTGCGGCTTCTGCGTGTGCATGCTGAACACCGTTGTGAATCCGATGCTGAACTTATTAGGCGGCGGAGGCAACCGTGGCAATCAGCTGATTCAAACCGGCGGTGCGCTCAACTCCTTGTCCGGCACATTGACGCCTCTGTTTGTAGGCGCATTGATCGGCTCGCTGACCAAGGCAACAACCATGTCGGCTGTCGCCCCCTTGTTATGGATCGCTATCGGCATTTTTATCGCCTCGTTCATCATCATCTCTTTTGTCTCAATCCCCGAACCGCATATGCACAAAGGGAAAGATGCCAAAGAGAAGTTTGAGCATACTCCGTGGGCTTTCCGGCATACGACTCTTGGCGTTATCGGCATCTTCATCTATGTAGGCATTGAAATTGGAGTGCCTGGAACATTGAATTTCTACCTGTCTGACTATGAAGTTTCAGGTCTGGACAAAAGTACAGCCTCATCCATTGCCGGTGCCGTAGTAGCCATTTATTGGCTGCTGATGTTGGTTGGCCGTTCGCTCAGCAGTATCATCAGCAGCAAGGTTTCCACCCGCGCTCAGCTGATTACCGTATCGGCCGTAGCCATTCTCCTCGTGCTTCTGGCCATCTTCACCCCCAACGATGTACGTGTGTCCATGCCGGGTTACAGCGCGGGCAACGGCTTCACGATGGCTGAAGTTCCCATGAGTGCTATGTACTTGGTTCTTTGCGGTCTGTGCACTTCAGTCATGTGGGGAGGCATCTTCAACCTGGCAGTAGAAGGATTAGGAAAATACACAGCCCAAGCTTCGGGCATCTTTATGATGATGGTCGTTGGCGGAGGCATTCTGCCTTTGGTACAGTCTTGGATTTCCGATGTCGCAGGCTACATGACAAGCTACTGGCTGATCATCGGATGTTTGGCCTATTTGCTCTACTACGGTCTTGCAGGCTGCAAAAATGTCAATAAAGATATTCCAGTGGACTAATGATATAAACAGGAATTTTATTTATTCACCTATTTAATTATAAATATTATGGATATAGAATACGTAAGAAGCCGTTTCATCAAACATTTTGACGGAACAACAGGAGCTGTTTATGCATCTCCGGGACGCATAAACCTGATTGGCGAACATACAGACTACAATGGTGGTTATGTATTTCCTGGCGCTATCGACAAAGGCATGATCGCCGAAATAAAGCCTAATGGTACGAACACGGTCAAAGCCTATTCGATCGACCTGAAAGACTATGTAGAGTTTGGTCTGGAGGAAGACGATGCTCCGCGCGCAAGCTGGGCCCGTTATATTTTCGGCGTGTGCCGTGAAATGATCAAACGTGGCGTTGATGTGAAAGGCTTCAATACAGCCTTTGCCGGTGATGTCCCTCTGGGAGCCGGCATGTCCTCTTCCGCAGCCTTGGAAAGCACGTATGCTTACGCCTTGAACGACCTGTTTGGCGAGAATAAGATCGACAAGTTTGAATTGGCTAAAGTAGGCCAAGCCACAGAACACAACTATTGTGGCGTGAACTGCGGCATCATGGACCAATTCGCTTCTGTATTCGGCAAGAAAGGCAGCCTCATCCGTTTGGATTGCCGCTCGCTGGAATATCAATATTATCCGTTTGATCCGCAAGGCTATCGCTTGGTATTGGTAGATTCCGTTGTGAAACATGAATTGGCTTCCTCTGCTTATAACAAGCGCCGTAAGAGTTGTGAAACGGTTGTAGCCGCTATCCAGAAGAAACACCCAAGCGTAGAATTCTTGCGCGACTGCAATATGGATATGCTGAATGAAGTCAAAGCAGAAGTCAGCGAAGAGGATTACATGCGCGCCGAATATGTCATCGAAGAAATCCAGCGTGTGCTTGATGTCTGCGACGCGTTGGAGAAAGGTGACTATGAGACCGTAGGCCAGAAGATGTACGAGACTCACCATGGCATGAGCAAACTCTATGAAGTAAGCTGCGAAGAGCTCGACTTCTTGAATGATTTGGCATTCGATTGCGGTGTCACAGGCTCACGTGTAATGGGCGGCGGTTTTGGCGGCTGCACCATCAATCTGGTTAAAGACGAGCTTTACTCTACTTTCATTGACAAAGTAAAGGTAGACTATAAGCAGAAATACGGCAAGAATCCGAAAATCTATGACGTAGTCATCAGCGATGGCGCACGCAGACTGGAATAAAAGCTGAAGAGGTTTCTAATAAATAAAAAGGCTGTCTTCACACAAAGAATGTGAAGAACAGCCTTTTTTAATGACTTCTTTAATGACAAACCAGACTGCAAAAACAATCTATAACAGTTCCTTTCAAAAGTCCATTTGAAAGACATTTTGCTATCATTTCCAACTTTTCACTGACACTGCATTTTAATAAAAAAGCGGTTATAGAGAGAAATCATGCCCGAATCAGCATAAATATACGTGTTTTTGTCAACATATCTAAAGGATTAGACATTCTCCCACGCAAACCAAACGTAGAGCGTGCGTCTTTCAACGCGAATGATACGCGTGCCGTCCGACCGGATCATGCGTACCGTCCGGCTGAGTGACGCGTGCGATCTGGCTGTTTGACGCGTAAACCAAGCGAACGGTATATGCTGAAGTCCCAAAACTTGTCCTGAAAAGGCCAAATATACACCCCGTTCATTCTCTTTCAAATGTAATTTTTTCGCTATTCATTTGTCATTCAACCGCATGAATGATTTCCGTTTTCAAAAAATCAGGCAGCTCGCCAATCGGACAGAAATACACGACTCTCAAGAGGTCTGGCATGCAAAATGTCAAAATGTAAAATTGGCTCCTGCGACTGCTCCCCTTTTACATGGACTGCCCCATGTCCGATCAAGCGTGTTTCCTATGAAAAACAAGACCTCTTATCACACAGTCACCAGAACAATTATTCCAAGGTGGCTACAACAGTTACCCTAATGATCTTACACCCATTATTCTAATGACCCAAAGAACAGTTATTCTAAGAATTCCGTGATAGGCAACGCCATTGTTCACATCCGGTCCTGCAAAAGAACTGTTATTCTAAGGCAGAAAAATGCATTTCATCCAAAACCAACTTAAAAAAGGACTCAGGGAAGACGAGAGGAAGCCATGTATTTCCGATAAATGGCCTTATATGCCGGTGTCTCCACGAAATTGTCCAGCCAAACATTAATGCTGTCCAGCAATTGCGGAGCCTGCTTATTGACTCCCCATGCATAAAACTGCGTAAAACTGATATCTGTCGAGATGTCTATCTGAGGCAGACTATCGGCCAAAGCCCGCGCAATGCTTTCGTCACAGACAGCATAGTCAATGTCTCCATGAGCCACCAACGCAATCAGCTGTTCAGGCCCGTATTGATCCACTTCTTTGATGTAAATCGTATCCCCTATCTCATCACCCAAATTGTGGATACGTAAGATTGTAGGAGACCCTTTGACTACATGCAGAGTCTTGCCAGCCAGCTCAAGCTGGCTTTTGATAAAAAGCGAAGAATCCGCTTCAGCCTTGCGTTGAACCAACACCTCCTTATTCAAGGCAACAGGACGGGTTAAGGCAATGGAATCCTTCAGCTCACTGGTTGCCAACAGGCTGTAGGCTATAACATCATATTTGCCTGCGTTCAGTCCTTCCAGCCGTTTATCGAAACTCATTTCAGGCACTACATCCGCTTTCAGGCCATGAGCCTGAGCAAAGGCTTCGATCAGGGCATAATGAAATCCTGACAAAGTATCATTGCTGACATAGAAACTGACGGAATTGTATTCCGTAACGGCATGGATCACACCTTCCGCAACTATTTCCGCATAATCCCGACTGGCGGCAGCGGGCAATTCCGGTTGGCTTTCCTTTGGGAAAAGAAGAAGAGCGGCCACACAACATGCGCCTATTCCTCCTCCTACAAGCCACCAGCTTTTCTTTCTCATTATGTTCATATGGCTTTGTTGGTATTAGTCATAAAAATTCCACGACACGCCTATTTTCAGCAAACGTGGATTGATGGGGTAATGGGGCACCAGAAAATAATTCCGGTTGCCCATGCCGGCATTGGCATGGTATAACATGGCAAAAAGCCTCGTACGTTTCAACTGCAGATTAGCATAGACATTTACGATAGGATACCCTCCTATCTTTACTTGATCATCTGCTGCCTGTAGATTGAATTGCTGAATAGCAGGTGTATAAGCAGGCGCACTATACTCTGTAAAGTAGCGGACATCAGCGCCCAGCTGGACAGTGAGCACTTTAGCCAGTTTGGTCAATATATAAAGATTGTGGTACAACGAAAGTTTCGGCAACGGCAATATAGTCTCATTGCTCGACTGCTGCCAGGTCACTTCGTTATCCAAATGGAATATGCCTACATGAAAATCTTGTTTCAGCGTGGCGTCAATCACCTGTATGCTTCCTCCATACTGGGCAGGAAGAGCACTCTGATCAAAATAAGTATAATTCTTCACATTCTCTATGCCTACCCTTAAATTGGTTTTCCAACGGTTGATATTCAATTCTCCTTCTACACGCGTACGGAATTCTTTATCCATGTTTTCATTGTCCCAATAAAAGTGGTTGGAATGGTAATGCCGCATGTAGAATGAGGGCAGCGTGTTGGTCACATATCCACGAACATACAGATTGACAGTATCTTTCCACAAGCGGAAATTCAGATCCGCATCACCTCGCACACGAAATTGCCCTAAAGCCTTGTCCAAAATGCCCACTTCTCCATCTACCCGATAGTGAAGTGTCTTGCCTTCCCGTTTGGCCAGTTCGCCCCCCACAAACACCTCTTGCTCGGTATACTGCTTACGGGCATCGCGCGAAAGGCTATCCCCCATCATGTCATATCGGCTGAATTTATGAGAGATGTAGGCTGTCAATCCAGCTTTTGCATATTTATTGAAACCTTCAAGCAAAGCTATTCCCAGCACATTTTTCACACTAAAGGCCACCGTGGTGTCGTTGCTGAATCCAGTCTGGTAATAAGTGTTATCATATAACCCGTTAGGCTCTCCATTGGCACGGAACCGATGGCTGGAACGCTCTACTTTCAGCGTATGGATCAAGCTCGTCACCGGCACAAATTCTTTCGTAATTATCGTATCCTTAGGCACAGGCGGAAGGCTGTCTGTGGCAACCGAATCGGCCAGTATGGCAGAAGGCTGGAGAGCATTCGCCACTTTATCCTTTATCTGTATGTTTTCGCGGTCGAAACCTAACCGATAGCGATGTGTAAGAAAAACATAAAAATTATGGTTGCGGTTGGAAGTACCTTCCAGCCGGACAGGAATGCTGGTGGACGGATAGCTTTGTTTGCCTTCAGCCATATTTTCCGGACGAGTAATGTATTGGTCATCTGCAATACCGCCATTCTCATTCATCTTAAGATAAAAATTATTATAGACAGCATGCATCTGATAACGTTTGCCAATATAGCTGGCAAACACCCCTCCGTTGAAGTGCGCGGTGGATTGGTTCATATAATATCCCCGCCCATATAAATAGTCAATATTAAAGCCAAAGGCCAACCGCTTGTTGACATTGACTGAAAAGTAAGATTTGAAACGTTCTTCGCCATTTGTCTTACTGCCGCCTTTATAATAAGTAAGATTCGTGAAAGGTATATTGCTGTTAGTAAACTTCACCTGGTCAGGGCGCATATAGAAACTTGAAAAAGGCTCTATGAACATGGTAGGTTCCTGAGCTCTGCGTTCAAAAAACAAGCGGGACAAGCGTGGAGATCCCAAATTGCCCAAATAGTTGTAATGGCCTTCCATCCCTTCCACCAAATTAGTGTTCTGAAAATTCAAGGTAGCCGTATCCACAGGAATAACGGTCTGGTTTCCTAAATCCCCGCTCACTTGCCACATGTAAAGCTTAGGCGGCGGACTCACAATCTCCGTATTGGTGCTGTCCGCTAAATTATCGGGTTGTCTACTCGGATCAATTTGATTGCCATATTGATCCCGCAAACTGTTTCCCATCGGCGTAAGCGTGTTCTGTGCCTGAACGCTTATCCATCCGATGACAAGCAAGAATATATGTGTCAGTATAAATCGTCTCATAATTAGGCGCAAAGATACAACAAAATACGAGAGGCTGCTTATTTTTTTCTTTTTTAAAACATTATTCTGTCCATTTGCCGTTAAACGACAAAGAATGAAGAGCCTGGCTCCATCCACAGATGGAACCGACAGCCTTCATTCTCCGTTATCAAAATCTCATTTCATTTCCTGAATAAGCTCCATGCCACGCTTGATAGCTTCTTCGTTCATGGGAATCAAATGATGATGCCGTTCTGGCAATGTTTTCTTCAAGCCCTTGACAACATTGTCCAATGTCACCATCGGACAGATCTTAAGCAAACCTCCCAAAACTATCATATTGAAGGCTTTTGAGTTATTCATCTCATTAGCCGCATCCATAGCGTCAATCCGATAAACTTCAATGTCTTTACGGGTAGGAGGATTAATGATGCCATATCCGTCATAAATCAGAATTCCTCCCGGTTTGACCTTACTCTCAAACTTTTCCATGGAAGGCTGATTCAGAATAATAGCCACATCGTATTTGCTCAGAATGGGTGATGAGATTTTCTCATCGCTGATAATCACTGTCACATTGGCTGTGCCACCTCGCTGTTCGGGGCCGTAAGCAGGCATCCACGAGACCTCCTTGCCTTCCATCAGCCCCGAATAAGCCAAAATTTTCCCCATAGACAGAACACCTTGGCCTCCGAATCCTGCTATAATAATCTCTTCTTTCATTATATGCTTTTTTTTACACCCTTAATATAATCATTTATCTTTCAGGTCGCCCAACGGATAGTATGGAAACATGTTCTCCTCCATCCATTTGTTTGCTTTTTCGGGCGACAATTTCCAGCCAGAATTGCAGGTGGACACTATTTCCACCAGATTGCTTCCTTTGCCAGCCATTGAGTTTTCAAATGCTTTCCGAATGGCTTTCTTTGCTTTCCGGATAGCAGATACAGACTGCACACTTTGTCTTGTGACATAACATGTGCCCTCCAGCTGGGCAGCCAGGTCTGCCATTTTCAAAGGATAACCATGCAAATGCACATCACGCCCATAAGGACAAGTAGAAGTATGCATGCCAACCAATGTGGTAGGTGCCATTTGTCCGCCTGTCATGCCATAAATGGCATTATTGATAAAGATAATGGTAATGTTCTCACCACGATTCAAGGCGTGGATAGTCTCTCCTGTTCCGATACAGGCCAAGTCTCCGTCACCTTGATAAGTAAACACCAACCGGTCTGGCCAAAGACGCTTGATGGCACTTGCCAAAGCGGGTGCCCGCCCATGCGCGGCCTCTTCCCAGTCTATGTCTAAATAGTTGTAAATAAATACAGCACAACCCACAGGCGATATACCGATGGCTTTTTCTTCCATACCCATTTCTTCTATCACTTCAGCAATCAATTTATGCACCACCCCGTGGCTGCATCCCGGACAATAGTGCATGTGATTGTCGTTCATTAACGTTGGTTTCGTATAAACCAAGTTCTCCGGTTTGATAATATCTTCTTTTGTCATCTCTTTCTTGTTTTATAAGTACTAAGACTTTTACGGTTTGTCTTCAAGCTCAGCGTTTAGTGAATCGAATAAAGACTTCCACTATTTTAATAACAATCGCCGCTCCGCATATATAAACAAACCAAATCGGCTCATTGTCCACCGCAAAATAAACCACTACGGCAACAATGAAGAGAACCATAAATAGGATGTTCAGTATGTTTCTTATCTGATCTGGATCCATTTTTTCCTTTTTTGTATGAGCAGTTGAGTCGGACTATGCGCCTTCTCTATTATAAGAGTTTCTCCTTCAAAGCAGCTACAATCTCATCCGGATCAGGAACGATGCCTCCTAACCGTCCGAAATGTTCCACTTTAACCTTGCCGTTAACAGCCAATCGTACATCCTCCACCATTTGTCCGGCATTCAGCTCTGTCACCAACATGCCTTTCACTTTCTCCGCATAGGCAGCTATAGCATGAAGCGGGAAGGGCCATAAAGTGATAGGGCGCAGAATGCCGACCTTCATGCCTTCCTCCCGAGCCAATTCCATCGCTTTTTGCCCGATACGTGCCATAGAGCCAAAAGCCACAATCAAATAGTCAGCATCTTCGCATTGGATTTCCTCGAAACGGACTTCATTCTTTTCAATTTCTTGGTATTTGGCCTGAAAACGGATATTGTTTTGCTCCATAGCCTCTGGCTTCAGCTCCAGCGAAGTAATGATATTAGGCTTTCGATTCTTTGCCTTCCCTGTGGCGGCCCATGGACATTGGGCTATCACTTCGGCATCGGTACGCCGAGGTCTGACAGGAGGCAACACAACCTTCTCCATCATTTGGCCAATGACGCCATCCGTCAGAATGACAGCTGGATTGCGGTATTTAAAGGCCAGCTCAAAAGCCAGGCTTACAAAATCAGCCATTTCCTGCACAGAAGCAGGAGCTAACGTAATCAACCGATAATCACCATGTCCGCCACCTTTTACAGTCTGAAAATAATCAGCCTGACTCGGCTGGATGGTGCCCAATCCCGGTCCTCCACGCATTACGTTAACAATAAGACAAGGCAATTCAGCACCAGCCAGATAGGAGACACCCTCCTGCATCAAGCTGACACCGGGGCTGGAAGAGGAAGTCATAACCATCTTGCCTGTTCCAGCGCCTCCGTATACCATATTAATAGACGCTAACTCACTTTCGGCTTGCAACACCACCATGCCCGTCGTTTCCCATGGTTTCAGTGCGGCAAGCGTTTCCAAAACCTCCGATTGCGGAGTTATAGGATAACCGAAATAGCCATCGGCCCCGCAGCGGATGGCCGCATGGGCAATGGCCTCGTTACCTTTCATTAAAACTACTTCTTCTGCCATATTCTTTTAAATTATTCAACCTTTACTTTGTACACAGAAATGCATCCGTCCGGGCAAACTGTTGCACATGACGCACATCCATTGCACGTGTCTTCCAATATCTGGCGGGCATAATTATATCCCCTTACGTTCACCTCTTTAGTGAGGGCAATGACGTGGAGCGGACAAGCCACTACACACAGGTTGCAGCCCTTGCAACGCTCAGTGTTTACCACGATGGCACCTTTGATTTTTCCCATAAAATAATGTTCCTTTCTCGTATGTTATTTCTTATTGATTATACATATCCTTATTGTAAAAGTTGAGAATATCAATCAGCATGCGGCGCGCTTCCCGTGCCGGACTATCAGGATTAATATCAATGGCATATTGATAGTTATTAAGAGCCTGCTGCCAGTTACCTTGTTTCCGGTAGGCATTTCCCCGCAAATAATAAGCTTCATCCTGCGGTTCTGAGTTGCCTTGGAGGAATTCATCGAGCAACCTTAAAGCCTGCTCTACATTTCCTTGATTAATAAACTCTTTTATAGTGATTAAAGCCTCCATATCCATTAAATATCAGAATTTCGCACAAAGATAGCTTTTATTTACCGATATAGAGCATGTTCTTAGGGAAAAATAAGAAAATACAATGGAAAAAGAGCATTTGAAAGGAAAGGGACAGCAGCAAGAAACAACGCTGCGGCCTTGCCAGTGCAATGAATCAAGTCCCTAACTCCAACGTGCACACCACCGGATTGTGGTCGCTGCAAGCGTCACCCTCTGGAGAATAATATTGAAAACCTTTCAGTTTTTCATCATGAAACACATAATCAATGCGCAACAAACGCTTTCCGTACCGATAGGTGTACATATATCCCCGTCCACATGTTTTAAATCCATCTTCCAACAGGCTGTTCACCTTATGATAGGTATAAGAAGAAGGCAGCGAATTGAAATCCCCACAGGCAATGACCGGATAAGGGCTTCCTTCTATCAGACGGCAAAGCGTATCGGCCTGTTCGGCACGGCGCACAAAATTTTCATGCAGGGTTCCGGCAATGCCATACATAGCCTTCGCTTCCCGTTTGGCATCAGAAGCGGACAATTCCGCTTCCCATCTTTTACGGTTCTGATTAACACTGGTTGTTTGCAAATGATTGTTCAGCAGACGCAGTGTGTCTGTTCCCAGCACCAAATCACACCGCATGCTGCAATTCATGCTTTGCGGATAAGTGATAAAACGCGGATTCACCAATGGGAAACGGCTGAATACGGCCACGGAACGAATGCTTTGCCCGGCACGTTCATCCACAACGCTATATTTCCAGTGAGACAATGCTTTCCGAATGCTATCGAGCGGAAACGCCGCATTTCCGCCAAACTCCTGAAAACAAATCACGTCTATTCGGGCCTCTTTCATAAAGGTTGCCATTCGCTTGCAAGAATATCCCGTCACCTCATCCCCGAAATGACAAACATTGTATGTGGCTACCGTCAGAAAACCACGGGGATCGCTCCGAAAGGGACTGACCTTAGGAGGCAATTCTTCCCAAAAGTGAAACTGTAACACAGCCGACAAATAATTCCAATGAAAAAGGATAGCCAGCAAAGGCATCGCCACCCAAAGCTTGCGCGCCAGTCCCCACCCCACAGCAAGCAACAGGTTGACCAACAACAATACAGGAACCAGCAAGCCCAACAGAGGCATCAATTTCGACTCCACAGGAGAGTACAACCCTGAGAATGAAGCCAATACAGTAATAGCTGCCACTGCGCAAGTGACAGCTATTATGATTCCATAAAAAAGTCCTTTGACAGCTTTCTTTCCCATAAGCAAAAACAAACAATCTTTATCGGGCTACATTGTTGATGACATTCCCTTCAATGTATCCCTTAAGGTTTTTCACCAAAATCTGCATCAGCCGTTCACGGGCAGCTGTACTAGCCCAAGCTATATGTGGTGTAATGTAGCAATTCCTTGCTGTCAGCAGTGGATGACCGGCCTGTGGAGGTTCTTGTGACAAAACGTCCAAACCTGCCGCATAGATAGTGCCATTGTTTAAAGCGTCGGCTAAATCCTGCTCATTGACAAGCTGACCCCGCCCTGTATTGATCAAAATTGCCGTAGGCTTCATGAGCTTCAGCCGTTTTGCATTAACCATTTCACGAGTCGTATCTGTCAACGGACAGTTCAAGCTGATGACATCACATTCACTGAACAGTTCATCCAACAACGACATTTTGTTAATGCCCAAAGGCAATTTATAAAAAGGTTTTGAAGTGTAAGCATATACTTCCATGCCGAATCCCAAAGCAATACAAGCCGTAGCATAGCCTGTATGTCCTAATCCCACAATACCGATTTTCTTGCCTTGAAGCTCGACAAGTGGCGTATCCCAGAAACAGAAATCCTTGCAATGTGTCCACTTCCCTTGGCGTACCTTTTCTGAATGATACTGTACTTGTTGCGTAATATTCAGGATATGGGCAAACACCATCTGTGCTACTGAATTTGTGCTATAGGCAGGTATATTGGTCACAATGACACCCCGCTCTTTAGCCGCAGCCACATCCACGATGTTATATCCTGTAGCCATCACTCCAATGTATTTCAACTCCGGCAAAGCCTCCATCGTAACGGCTGAGATTTCCACTTTGTTGGTCAATACAATCTCCGCACCGGCTGCCCGCTCCAGTAGTTCGTCAGGAGCAGTACGATCATAAATGACACACTCACCCAACGATTTCACTTCATCCCAAGAGAGATCGCCCGGATTGGCAGCATAACCGTCTAAAACTACTATTTTCATCTTCCTTTCAAATTTGAATCATAACACTAACATGTAATCAAAAAAGCTTCTGGCAACAAACAAGACTTTATATCGTCCGCTTTCCAGCCCGAAAGAATTAAGCCATTAACCATCAAACCGCTCTCCCCACAAATTCACCATCCTCTCTTTGTGCTTCAGTTCGGCAGCATTTTTCTGAGGCTCCCAAATGCGCTGCCCTTTCAACTCATCTGGAAGGAACTGCTGGCGCACAAAATTACCCGGATAATCGTGTGCATACTTATAATTCTCAGCGTATCCCAACTCCTTCATCAGTTTAGTAGGCGCATTGCGCAAATGCAAAGGCACAGGGAGGTTGCCGGTCTGTCTTACGATGTCCAACGCTTTGTCTATCGCTAAATAGGCAGAATTGCTTTTAGGACTTGTAGCCAGATAAATGGTTGTCTCGGCCAGTGGAATGCGTCCTTCCGGCCAACCGATTTTCATGATGGTATCAAAACAGGCATTGGCCAGCAACAGCGCGTTCGGATTCGCAAGTCCTATATCTTCCGAAGCTGATATGACCAAACGGCGCGCAATGAAGGCCGGATCTTCACCTCCTTCCACCATACGGGCCAACCAATAAATGGCAGCATCAGGATCGCTACCCCTGATGGATTTGATAAATGCAGAAATGATGTCATAATGCATTTCTCCATTCTTATCGTAAGCCATGGGATTTTGCTGCAAACGGTCTGTGACAACCGCATCGGTAATGACCACCGGATTATCGGGATCGGCCGCAACGACCAGCTCCAATATATTCAGCAGCTTCCGGGCGTCTCCGCCGCTATAGCGCAACATGGCGTCAGTCTCCTCTAACTCAATTTTCCGCTCTTTCAATTCCACGTCAGTCATTATGGCCCGCCGCAAAAGTTGCAGCAGATCGTCTTTCTCCAACGGCTTTAACACATACAGTTGGCAACGGGACAGCAGTGGACGAATCACCTCAAAAGAAGGATTCTCGGTGGTCGCTCCAATCAATGTGACAATGCCTTGCTCCACAGCACCTAAAAGAGAGTCTTGCTGGGACTTGCTGAAACGATGGATTTCGTCTATAAACAGGATGGGGCTGTTCTGCGAAAAGAAACGATTGCTTTTGGCCCGCTCAATGATGTCTCGCACATCTTTCACTCCACTCGTCACAGCACTCAGTGTATAAAACGGGGTCTCCAGCTTGTTGGCTATGATTTGAGCCAGTGTCGTCTTCCCTACTCCGGGAGGTCCCCAAAGAATAAACGATGATATATGTCCCGTGTCTATCATTTTACGCAACACAGCACCCGGCCCCACCAAATGTTTCTGGCCGATGTACTCATCCAAAGTCTTAGGCCGAAGCCTTTCTGCTAAAGGTTGCACTTTATTCCTCCTTAAAATATCATTAATACCATGAACCGTATGCCGTCTTTCTTTATTCCAGGAATATCTGTATAGGTCAGCCGACGGACATATTCGATGTGTAACAGTTTGAAAATGTTATAAATGCCAATGCTTGCTTCTACATACGGTGTCTTGCCCATAACAAAACTAGTGGGCGTTCCGTCTCGCATGGGGAAAAGGAACAAATCCGAGTTGTGGCTCTTATAAGGATTGTTCTTATCTGTCAGCGTTCCCCACAACCCTCTGATGCGGAACATTTCGCGCCATTTCAGTTTTTTTATCAGCGGAATGCGATTAAACAATTTACCATTCAAGTCGTAAGTCAATGCTAACGAAGCATACCGGTCGTTCAAGAATTCCATGTTGTTGATCAGATTAAACGACTCATTATTTTGCGTGATATATGACAAGTTAGCCATCGGCAGATTCAATAAGGGGAAAGGCACTGTATTCCATTGGGCACCTGCACGCATTGTCACATCCAACTTTCCCCAGGAGCCAAACCAGAAGCGCTTACGCAAGCTGGCTTCCGTCAGGTTGAAGTTGTAATCGCTTCCCAGCACACCTTTGAATCCTACAGTGTGCGAAAGTGAGAATACAGGCGCATCCAATGAAACCGGAACACGCCGTTGCTTCGTATTGACAAAAGTCTCGCCCGGCGCATAACGCAAGGTCACACCTAATTCAGCCGTAGTAAAGTCATGCACACGTGTGTTTTTGCCATCCCATTTTCCCGGTGTGGCTCCATTGTTCTGCCAGTATATCAAAGCGCCGGCCGGCTGGTCATTGCGATGGCGAGCCATGGCCTGTACCGAAAAGCCTGAAGGGGTTTCCAGCTCGTAGGTCAACGTAGCATCACGCATATAGGACATTTGGTCTACTTTTGCCCATTTCCATCCCACAAACACGTTATCCTTATCCGTAGCCAGATACTTATCCATGGGAGACATGACATCATAGGAATACTTGAACGCCAAATAATGTTTCGGGAACTCCCACAATACATATTCACGTTTGTTGAACGAGTAAGCCACCTGAGCCGAATAGAACCATTTCTTATCCCGTGTCCCGTATGCTCCATACCCGCTGAAGTTCCAATGAGGATGAAAGTTTCCAGTAGTCAAGCCACTCAAACGGAAACGGGTTCCATTTACATAATTGCTCGTTATCATCGTGTTGATAGGGCCAAAGTCAAATTTGCTTGGATAATTTCTGCTACCAGTCTCCACAAAGTTCTCTATAAGCGCCTTCGCACCGAAAATGACATATTTAAAACCAGGTATCTGTTCGATGCGGTTCATAAAAATATCCATGGTGCTTTCCTTCTTGGTCAAAGGCACCTGCCTCACATCAGCCCAATACTCATCACTTCTCGACAGCATATTCGCTTCCTTGATGACATCTCCTTTCAGACGGAACAGACGCGCTTCTATGGGATCGAATTTATAATCCGAGTATTTGGTCGTACGCTGCACTTCCAAGCCTTGCGTACCTTTGATCAAAGCCAATTCCACCACCATATCATCATCTGTCAGCACCCAACTGCCATCCGGCAACTGCTCAAACTCCTGCACGATGTCCATGTTCTCCACAAAGTTCACACCAGTCTTCTTAGGCAAATTCATAGTACACCGCTTTACGGCGTAAGTAGAATCCTTTACCACATAGATATGTCCCGTAAATCCAAAGTCTTGAGAGTTTTGAGGGACGAAAGTCAGGTGTACGCATTCTTTTTTATCCACCATAATGGTATCCATCAGATAATATTTATAGAACATGATAGCACCTCGGCCAATAGGACTTACAAATCGGCGTTGCAGCAAACGGATGTCATTATCATATATGTTTATGTCCGAAAACACATCTGTCAATACGGTCCCCAGCATGTCGCCCGTATTGAAAAACTCCTCTATGCCTGTAGAATTCATGCCTTCAATAATAGTCTTTTTATTTTCAGGGCTTTTCCGATAGATGGTTTTTGAAACAGTTTCCTTAATCGAAAGAGGAAGAATCATTTTGTTGGTCCGCTGAGAGACTTCCACCTGATCCCTGAAAAAAGAGAATTTCTTGTAGATTCCTTTTTCCATTTTTTCAGGAGTCACGTCATTGAGGGACATCTTCATTTTCTCATATTTTCTATATTGATAGTAATCTTTCTCCTCCAGTTTCAGTTTTTTCTTATGAGCGATCACCTTTCGCATAAAATCAACAGCTGGATTGTTCTTACGAGAGTACTTCTCTTTTTTAGGTTTTACCACAACTTCTGTCAACATAATATCAGCAGGAGCCAAATCTATATTCAGTTCCCTTGTCGCGGGGGTCACTTTGACCCTTTTAGTAATATAGCCTACAGCCGAGAAAATCAATTCCCCTTTTCGAGCCTCAATCCTATATTCGCCATCAATGTTGGAGATGGCTCCGCCCTTGATTCCTTCGTATTGAACGGAAATATACATCAAAGGCTCATGTGTAATCGAGTCAGTTATCACTCCTTTAATCTGCGCTGCGGTTCCCATTGCCGAAAACAGGAACATGAGAAAAAGGACGATTGTTGTATATCTTTTTTTCTTCATAAGTGTCATAATCTGGTTGCAAAGTTAACAAATTACCTACAAATTGGAAGCAAATATAATCTAAAGAATAAGAGGAATGTTTAATCGGAACAATAATTAGGTTACTTGTCCAAGTATTATTAGGATACTTTGCCATTTATTATTGCTTCATCGGCCATTTATCCTATGATGTTTCGCAACCGGATTTTCCGCCTTGTCTCTCACAATCCACACAATGTAACAAACCGCATGTCACGGCTCTTTCATTTAAAAACTTACCTTCAATCCGCCGCATTTTTGCAAGGACTGGTGCGGCCATCGCTTGCGAA
>CALUOU010000041.1 GCA_944322335.1 uncultured Bacteroides sp. | reverse complement strand
ATAAAGAAGAGTTAGACTCACTTCTAACTCTCAAGTTCCGTTTGTGTAATTCGCAAACCATTTCTTTTTGACTATAACGGGCAACTATGAAGACGCTACCGAGAATGCCATACACGGATTCGGGACATGCTCGTTTGTAGACGGTGTAGGCGGACAGGCCCTGAAGTTCAGCCGGACAGACAATAGCAGATTCACCGTAGGAAGCCCCATCATCGACTCACGCGAGATGACCATTTCTTTCTGGGGAAAAGACTTTGCAGACGGACACATCTTCCACATGCTTTCTTCCGTCCGCAACGAACCGATGTTCACCTTAAGCATGGATGGAGGGGCGTTGAAATTCGTCGTCACACGTTACAACAACATGCACGAATACAAGGAAGCCGCCGCTTTCACCCATCCCTCACTGAACGATGGGAAATGGCACCACATCGCCGTCGTGTCCGACTTTGATGTTACGACTTATTCCACCGCGACGCATACGCTATACGTGGACGGCTTGCGCACAGGCACAGTGACCGAAGACGCCAATGTATTCAGCGAAAATGGCGGTACGTCTTCTTCTTACGACACGGGCACAACCTTCATCATGGGCGGCAGCCTGAAACTCTCGAACAGCGTGACCCTCAACGCAACAAACATGACGGTAGACAACTTCCGCGTATATGACACCCGGAGGCTTTCTGAAAATGAGATAAAAGAAATCTATGAGGCAAAGCAATAACAGCTGAGGACGAGAACTGATCAAAATGATTCATCACAAGAAGGCACGAAGACTTTCTTTCACCGGTTCGCCTATGAAAGACTTCTCCGTGCCTTCTGTCTGTCTTTACGCATTTATAAGCAACTATGTTGCGATGAGAAGTTAACTATGTTGCGATGGAATTTTAACTATGTTGCGATGGCGAAGGCAACTATATTGCATCAATAAAGCCGATTCCCTGATGAAGCCGACTTGAACTGTTACTATTTGTTCCCCAAAAATATTCATTCTGCACGCATACCGCTAAAACTCCATGCTCTCACCCTCCGCACGAATACTCCAGAAGCGGGTGCCTTGCGCCTCCGCAAACTCTTTCATCCTCCATGCCGACTCAAATCCGCTGGCCACAAAATGCATGGGCACCAGCCAGTCCACCTGAAAGCGTTCGATGAACTGACGGGCACCACGGGTGTAGCCATTGCCTATGCGGGCATCGACCGGAAACATGGCCAAGTCGAAACGGTCTGTCAGTTTCCGGATGTCTTTCAGCTCTCCTAAGTAGCGTTTCTCCTCTTTCTCCGGCTGGACACAGATGCCGAATTCCGGACTTTCCACCGTCTCTCTCCGGCACTCGTCGGTCAGGAAACGGGCATACCAATTGTTCAGGTCGCCAGCGTGGAAAATGCATTTCCCTTCTGTCTCCACCACCCATGACACACCGCTGTCCGTACTACCCGCAGCTCTCAGGCGGATGCGTTCATCCTGCCATTCCCCTCCTTTGGCCAGCCATACGTCGGCCGCCTCCCGCAATGCCCGGCGATGCTTCAGGATGTCTTTCGAGAGGATGTAACGGATGCCCGGCTTGTCTTTTTTCCACTGGAAAACAACCGGATTGAAATGATCCTCATGAAAATGACTGGAAAGAACGTACACAGGCTTATCCGTCCGGAGCAATCCGGGCATTACGCCGGCCGGATCCATCCAATAGTCAAAAACCAGCAGGCTGCGTCCAGTCTCAAGGGCAAAGCCGCTATGGAAAATATAGGTAAGTTTCATCGGTTCGTCTTTTTGGGGTCAAACATTCGTCCTCCAAACCTGAAGGAACAGCAAAAATACAAAACATTTTCCAGACTCATTCCCCCAAAGACACGAAAATGTAGAGAGGCAAGATCTTGTTTCCCTCGCACGCCCTGACAGATATCTGCCACCAAAGAGGGCGTTCGCCCGTTCTTTTCCGATAAATCGCTTACCCCATTGAGCGATTTTTGTGGAAAATCGCTCAATGCATTAACCTTTTTCTGCAGGAAAACGTTTTTGCCAAGTTTCTCAGCCAGCCCACATCTTGTCGTGCAAAAAATTGATTTTTAGAGGTTAAGGGATCGCAAACCGCGAGTCTGAAGCCCGACATGTCCTGTCCCCGCTCCGACAACTCGACGTTTTTAGATAAAAATAACAGCCTGTACAAGGATTTTATAAGGTGTTTTTCGTAATATTGCACACCAATATCACTTTTAAACTAACTACAAAAGAACTGCATTATGAGAAAATTGAACCAATTTCTTTTAGTCTTGTGTTGCCTCCTCCTGGCTGTCGGCACACAGGCTCAAGACAATCAAGACAACCAAGACAGCAAATACCTGGCCGGTGCTGTGCCTGAAGTAAATGGCAAAGTCGTGTTTACCAAAGAATTCACCATTCCAGGCATGTCGAAAAAAGAAATAATGGACCGTGTGAAACAATGGATGACAGAACGCCTTTCGCAAAACGGAAACAATAGCCGCGTGGTTTACACCAACGAAGAAAACGGACAAGTGGTAGGTCTGGGCGAGGAATGGATCGTGTTCCGCTCGACCATACTTTCGCTGGACCGCACCGAGATCAGCTACCAGCTCACAGCACTCTGCCAGCCTGAGCACTGCACATTCAAGATAGAGAAAATCCGTTTTTCTTATCGGGAAGGAGAAGAGCACTATACGGCAGAGGAATGGATCACAGACAAGTATGCGCTGAACAAGAAAAAGACAAAACTGGTGCGCGGCCTGGCCAAATGGCGCAGAAAGACGGTGGACTTCGCGGATGCTCTCACCCAGAGTATGGCACAAGCCTTGAGCGCAATTCCTGATGCAGAAGTTGCCAAGAAAGAGAAAGAAACACCTGCAATTGTTGCCGACAACGATCAAATCCTCATCAATACCCAGCCCATAACCACAGGAGAGAAAGTGCCTGTCACGGCAGCAGCGGACACCCAATACAAGGAGATCGCTCCCGACCAGCTCTCAGCCGGCCTGATCCAGATGGGCGGAGGCAAGCTGGTCATCGTCATCGGGACGGACGAATTCAACATGACTACCCTGACCGCCAATGCAGGCGGCTCCTTGGGCAAGATGTCCGGCAAGACGGTCATCTTCACTTACCTGGCTCCTGACCAGCCTTATGAGTCTATGGAACAGGCGCAGAACTATACGGTGCGCTTCTATCCGAACGGGCAGGACACGCCTTCCGTCATTCTGGAATGCAAGAAGATGCCCTCGCAGGCTCCACTGGAAGGGCAACCGCGCATGTACATAGGAGAAGTGCTGAAAGCATCGGTGAAATAGCCCGACAACGGATCAACAAGAGACGGCATCATGGCCGGAGAGCCAACCGTCTCTTTTCCTTCATCCATTCCCCCCCATTAATCTAACTATAAACCATAAAAATGATGAGCATCGAAGAAGCCATGATGGGCGGAATCGTCTTTAAAGGACAGAAGACCAAGCCCAAAGAAGAAAACAAAGTCAAGACCAAAGCCAAAAAGAAAACCTACATCACGGGACTGCACAACTCCGGCGCAGCCAAGATGAAGGCTGAAATACGCAGGAAAAGGGCGAACCGACATAAAAAAGGATAGAGAATGCAAATCGCATCCCCATTGGATACCAGACTTTCAAAAACACAGGTCAGGGCAATAGCCGACAGTCTCCATAATGATGAATGCGGCATCGCAGCTATGCTTGGTCAAATGAAGCAAACGGACAATCCACAAGTGGCTTATAATGCAGCATGGGTGCTATGCCATTTATCTAAGGATGATAAAAAGATTTATCTTCTTCCGCACTACAAGGAGTTGGCTGATCTGGCAACATCCGCAGGACTTTGTTTTCGCCGTGGACTGATACTGGCCATCCTCGCAGACCTTCCAACGGATGAGCCGAACGGTAAATTGCTGGATTTTTGCCTTACGCATCTGGCTGTCCCCACAGAAAACAACAGCACACGTTCTGTGATGATTAAACTTGCTGCGAAGATGTGCAAACCTTATCCTGAACTATGCGAAGAATTAATGTTGTGTTTAGATATGATACCACAAGACTCATGTCCAAGTGTCGCGGCTGCAAAAAGAAACGCCTTAAAAAAGATTCAAAATAAATGAGAATGAAATCATTTTCTCATATGATTTTTTCATGCGCTGCAATCAGAGTGCCCTATAAGCACTGCATTCATTTATTCATACTTCTATTTTTTACCCATTGCACATCTGGAAGGAAAGCTGACACAAACGAAGCCCAAGAACGGGCTGCCATTACAGACAGCACGGTTGTCATCGACATAGAACGATGCAGCGTAGAGAATCTGCCGCTGAGCCGACTGATAAAAAGCGTAACCTATGTGGAGTTGGAAACCTGTGACTCTTCGTTTTTGTATGCGCCTAAGCAGATCAAGCTGACCGACAGCCTGATTTATGTTTGCGATGTCATGCAACAACTGAAAAAATTCGACCGTAAAGGACGTTATCTGGGAGATGCCTACCAACGGGGGAAGGACCGGAAGAACTCATCAATTTATATGACTTTGATGTAGACGAAAAGTATCTCTATCTCTTGGAAGGAAATCGTTCCATTTTGTTTAAATTTACCCACTATGGAGATTTGGCAGACCGCATCCATTTACCGTTCCGGACCATCTGCTTTAAACACTTGCAAAACGGAGATTTCTTATTCAGACTGGCACCTTACTCATTGAAGAAAAGTGAAAAAGAACATGTGCTGATCATTCGAACGGATGAAAAATTCAACATTACAGGACGTTATTTTGAACAGAACCATGAGTCAGTAGGCACTACCTTACGCGCCCCTTTCTTTGAAAACACGAACAGTGCCAAGTATTTTGCTCCCCTATTCCACCGAAGCATCTATGAACTGACAGACAAGGCTTTTTACATGAAGTATTACTTGGAGTTTGACATGCCTTATTATGAAACAAGCAGGAAAATCAACGGTATGCAAGAGGCACGAGAAAGGGGAATCTTCTATACCTTCCACAATCCCATACATAATGCAGCGTATATTTTCCAGCCTTTTGTCACTTTTCCAAAAACCAGCAAGGCTTGTTAATCATAGACAGAACTACCGACAAGGCTCTTTTTGCCCGGAGAATCGAAATAGACCATCCCCACATGACAGATTTCAACATGCTGACGGCTTTTCACACCTACGATGAAAAAACCGGATCTTTCGTAGGGCTATCCACCTATTACTATGAAGATTCATTTGTGCCGGAAGATTTGCAGAGGGTGAAAGAAGCGATGCCCGATTCATTGGAACGGGTGCTTCTCCGGAAAGAGAAAGAGGAGATCAATCCCGTACTTATGTTTTTCCGCACCGGGGAAGGGCTGACAGAACAGTAAAGAAACAGGCATCCTTCCTGCCCGATGAAGAAGGATGCCTGTTTTCTTTTTTTATACACTCAGGGTCGGTAGACTTTCCCCTTTATCCCAATTTATGGATAACCAGTCCCGAACGCAGTTTCGGTTCAAACCAAGTGGTCTTGGGAGGCATGATGTTGCCCGTGTCGGCAATGTCCATCAGTTGCTTCATAGACACAGGATAGAGAGCCAAGGCCAGTTTCATCTCGCCACTGTCCACTCTGCGCTTCAGCTCGCCCAAGCCACGGATACCACCCACGAAATCAATCCGCTTGTCGGAGCGCAAATCCTTGATGCCCAAGATCTCGTCCAGAATCAGGCGCGAAGAGATCGTGACATCCAACACCCCGATGGGGTCGTTGTCGTCATACGTGCCCTCGCTGGCGGTCAGACTGTACCACCTGCCTTCCAGATAAAGCGCAAAGTTGTGCAGGCACACAGGGCGATAGGCTTCCGTCCCTTTTTCCTCCACCACGAAATGCTTGTCCAGAGCCTGAAGGAACTGCGCCGGTGTCAGTCCGTTCAGGTCTTTCACCACCCGGTTGTAGTCAATGATGGTCAGCTGGTTGGCGGGGAAACATACAGCCATGAAATAGTTGTACTCCTCCTTGCCCGTGTGATGAGGATTCTGCTTAGCCTTTTCCGCCCCTACCAGAGCAGCGGCGGCGCTCCGGTGATGTCCGTCGGCAATATAGAGAGCAGGCATCCTGGCAAACTCCTGAGTAATCGCATCCATGTCTTCCTCTTGATCCACGACCCAGAACTGATGCCGGAATCCGTCGCCGGGAGCAATGAAATCGTACACCGGTTTTTGGGCTGTATAGCGCGACACAATGGTATCCAACGCCGCATTATCGGGATAAGCGAAAAACACCGGCTCCATGTTCGCGTCAGTCACACGCACATGTTTCATGCGGTCTTCTTCCTTGTCTCTCCGCGTCAGTTCGTGCTTTTTGATGACTCCGTTCATGTAGTCCGGCACGTAGGCTCCTACGACCAGCCCGTATTGGGTTTTCCCGTTCATGGTCTGGGCGTAAATGTAGTAGTGTTCTTTCTCATCCTGCACCAGCCAGCCTTTCTCCTGAAACATGCGGAAATTCTCGGCGGCTTTGCCGTATACTCTCGGATCGTGCTCATCCGTTCCGACCGGGAAATCGATTTCCGGCTTGATGATGTGATAAAGGGACATTTCGTTTCCCTCAGCCTCGGCCCGTGCCTCCTCGGAATTCAGCACATCGTATGGACGGGACGCTACTTTCTCCACCAGCTCCTGAGGCGGGCGCAAGCCTTTGAAAGGTTTTATTGTTGCCATGTCTAAAAATTAAGTTTCGCAGACCCAAGCTATCAGCAGTATTTGCTGAAGCCTGAGCATGCGAAAGATGAATAAAATAAATCTATGTTCTATTATTTCTTGTTCACACGGAATTTCTCGCATCCTTCCTTGAAGAAGGCTACGATCTGACGGGCAGCGGCGATGCCTGCGTTGATATTGGCTTCTGCTGTCTGTGCCCCCATCTTCTTGGGCGTGGAAAAATAGCGTCCGGCAAACTTGGCCGCGAAAGTCTCGTGTGCGGCGGGCATGATGTCCGTCATGTATTTCAGATCGGGACGCTCTTCCATCAGCTGGATCAGGTCTGTTTCATTGATCACCTCCTTGCGCGCCGTATTGACCAGCAGTCCGCCTTTCGGCATCCGGTTCACCAGGCCGTAGTTGATGGAATTTTTTGTTTCCGGAGTGGCAGGGATATGGACGGACACCACATCACACATGGCATACAGCTCTTCCACGGATGCGACCGCTCTCACTCCATCCGCTTCGATCACGTCTTTCGGACAATAAGCATCGTATGCATAAATGTCCATGCCAAAACCTTTGCCGATGCGTGCCACGTTACGTCCCACATTGCCGTATGCATGAATGCCCAGCTTCTTGCCTTTCAGCTCGGTACCCGATGTCCCGTTATACATGTTGCGCACAGCCATTACCATCAGTCCGAAAGCCAGTTCAGCTACGGCATTTGAGTTCTGACCCGGTGTGTTCATCACACACACATCATGAGCCGTGGCGGCTTCCAGATCCACATTGTCATATCCGGCACCGGCCCGTACCACAATCTTCAGCTTCTTGGCAGCGTCCAGCACTTCCGCATCAATGACATCGCTGCGGATGATGATGGCATCCACGTCTTTGACCGCACTCAGCAATTTAGATTTTTCACCATATTTTTCGAGCAAAACCAATTCGTATCCTGCTCCTTCTATCTCTTTACGAATGCCGTCAACAGCCACTTTGGCAAACGGCTTATCTGTTGCTACTAATACTTTCATAATAAGTCCAACGTTTAAAGTTAAAGGATTGATATAAAGAATAAGAAATATCTTTTAGACGCGGACCGTTCGGATAGCAACAGATCTCCTCCGTTATTCATCCTCCCCATCCGCGTCTAAAGATGGCATGCCACCAGCTCCTACAGGCCAGCAGGCACTCTTAAACTCTTAATGAAGTTTCTCAAATTCGCGCATGCAATCAATCAATGCCTGTACGCTTTCTTTCGGCATGGCATTGTAGCAGGAAGCCCGGAAACCGCCCACGGAACGGTGTCCCTTAATGCCCACCATGCCTTTTTCAGTGGCAAATTTCAGGAAGTCCGCTTCCAGCTCTTTGTATTCAGGAGCCATTACGAAACAAATGTTCATGCGTGAACGGTCTTCTTCCACTGCCGTACCCACAAACAGCTTGTTCCGGTCTATTTCCCCATAAAGCATGTCGGCACGCTCAATGGCGCGGCGTTCCATTTCTTTAACTCCCCCTTGTGCCTTCAGCCAGCGCAAAGTCAGCATAGCCGAATAGATAGGGACAACAGGCGGCGTATTGAACATAGATCCGCCATCGATATGTGTCTTATAGTTCAGCATGGTAGGAATGTAACGGGAAACCTTGCCTACCGCATCGTTCTTGACAATCACAAATGTCACACCAGCCGGAGCCAGATTCTTCTGTGCGCCGCCATAGATGCAAATGTATTTGGAAATATCTACCGGACGGGAGAAAATGTCAGAAGACATATCGGCAACCATCGGTACATTCACATCCGGATCAGTCCTCAATTCCGTTCCAAAAATTGTATTATTAGTAGTGATATGGAAGTAGTCCGCATCGGAAGGCACGGTGTAGTCCTTAGGAATAAACGTATAGTTCGCATCAGCCGATGATGCCACCTCTACCACCTCGCCGAAACCTTTAGCCTCCTTCATGGCTTTCTTAGCCCACGTACCTGTATTCAGATAAGCGGCTTTCTTTTCCAGGAAGTTATAAGGCACCATGCAGAATTCCAGACTGGCACCTCCTCCTAAGAATAATACCGAATAGCCTTCGGGTATATTAAGTAATTCCTTGAACAGAGCAACAGCCTCATCCACTACAGGCTGAAAATCCTTCGCACGGTGACTGATTTCCATCAATGAGAGACCGGAACCATTGAAATCAGAAATGGCCTGAGCCGTACCCTCAATCACCTCACGCGGAAGAATGGAAGGTCCTGCATTAAAATTATGCTTTTTCATTTGAAGTTTGTTTTGGTTATACAATTTCGTTTATTATCTGTCGTTTGACTTTGCGAAATTACAGATTATTTTCCGTAATACAAATCTTTCCTTATAAAAAACACTCTTTTTCTGCAATTTTCTTTCTTTTTATTGGATTATACACCAAAAATGCGGCACATTGTTATGCTCACTTGACAAGACCGGAACAAAAAAGCATTTGAAAGCCGCCTCTTCTCAGAACAGAGAATGGCCGCCTACCTAGCTTCTTCAATCAGCGTCTTCACACCTTTGATTTTTTCTCCGCGTACCAAAGTCAGCAGCTGTCTCACTTTACCAGACTTGACGGCGACAAAGGCACAATGGTCTTTGACATCCACCAGCCCTATATCTTCCTTGGCCAATCCACCTTTCTTATATAAGAAACCTACAATATCCACTTTGTTCACCTTATCTTTCTTCCCCTTTCCTATATAAAGGGTAGCCCATTGGGGTTTAGGCGGCTTGGGGAGGCGTGCCGGAAGTTCCAGCCAAGGCAAATCATCTGGCACATAGTCTGGCAAGGCTTCTTCCGCATGAAGGATGAGATAGGAAGCGCCCGTGGCTTCCCACCGGGCTGTGCGTCCGTTGCGATGGATAAAGGCTTCCTGATTGACCGGCAAATGATAGTGGACTATGTTGGACACTCGCGGTATGTCCAGTCCACGAGCAGCCAAATCGGTGGATATCAATACCGGGCAACTGCCATTCCGAAACTTGTATAAGGCACGCTCACGGTCTTCCTGCTCCATGCCGCCATGGAAGGCTTCACAAGGAAAGCGCTTGTACATCAGATAACCGGCCACACGCTCCACGCTCTCCCGATAGTTGACAAAGACCAATGTGGAGGCATTGCCCAAAGTACACAACAATTGGTATAAGGTCTCCAGTTTATCTTTCTGCGGGGAGAGTACCCGCATCAGATTCAAACGGTCAGCCACCGGATGCTCTTCCAGATAGTCAAGCTTGAGCAAATGCTGCCCTTTACCCTCCGTCTGCCTGATCCCCACAAACAGGGGAATCTCTTTGGCATCGGTGGCCGAGAGCAACACACGTTTCCGCAACGCAGGGAGCTGACGTATGACTTCTGACATTTCTTCCTGGAATCCCAACTCCAGACATTTGTCAAACTCATCAATGACCAGCGTGGTCACCTGCCGCGCATCAAAATTTTGCTTGTGCAGATGGTCGTTCATGCGTCCGGGGGTGGCGATCAGCACAGCCGGACAGAGGCTTTTCATGGTTCGGTGTTCCTCCATGGCCGGACGGCCTCCATAGCAGCTCATGGCTTTCCAAGGCGTCCCCATGGCCTTCAACACATTCTCGGTTTGCAAGGCAAGTTCCCGTGAAGGCACCAACACAACAGCCTGCACCCCCTGCACGTCCGGTCGGAGTGACCGGACCAATGGCAGCAGGAAAGCCAAAGTCTTGCCAGACCCGGTGGGGGAAAGCAACACTAAGTTGTCGGCTTGTCCATAGGCTTCCTGCATGGCCTCTTGCATGGGAGTGAGGCGTTCTATTTGCAGACGGGAAAGTATCTCCTGAAGATTCATACAATCGTCCTCTATATACTACGGTTTACCAGCTCCAATCACTTACATTGAAACTGTTTTCCACTTCTGTTTCCAAATCATCCGGCAGGTTGCAGTAGAAATCCAGGCCGGTGGCTTGCTCCAAGTCTGACACACTCATGGCGTATTCCTGAAGCTGGTCGGCCGTTGGCTCCTCCGGCAAGTCTTCCCGGTGAGGAACCAGGAATGCTATGGCCTGATAGGCTGTACCCTTCTGCGCCAACACTGCTATAAAATAGTTGGCAGGGCAAGCCAAGCCTTTCCGCGTAAACCCGTTGGCATCGGTTGTGGGTATGACTCCGTCACTTCCCGCCGTGCTACCGGTAAAGTTCACGAGCAACTGATTCAAAGTGCCTCCTTTGGTGACATAAACTTTGTCATAGTCGGCCAAGGCACGTCCCCAAGTCTGTACCCTACGCTCCAGAACAGCCCAGAAATGCTGATTGAAAGCGCCCAACTGGGGAGTGATGTTGCTAAAATAAAAAGTCTGTTCATTGGCTTCTTCAGACCACACCCGGTCTTCGGATGCACACAAGTGCCCTCTGTCAAACCCGTCATTGGTGTGGAACGAGTTGTCGGTCTGCACGCCATCGGGCAAGAGGGGATCAGGATTCCAATCGTCGGTACGTCCCACATAGTCAGCGGCAGTCAATGCGTCGAAATAGAAAGCCACCCAATTGGCATGCCTCAGGGAGCTGTTCCACTCCAAGGCATAGTTCAGCACATGGGCTTCCCCTCCTGTCTCAACGGTATGCTCCACATAGAAGTTTCCTTCCTCCAGAGCCGGCATTTCCACATCCGTAGGATAATCCTGTGACTCACCGGCAACGTTGGCATTGACATTGGGACGCTCCTCGGTGGAGTCTATCACATATTCAATGCCCACATTGTTGCCTTGGATATATGCCACACGGAATTTGACGTACTTGAATACCTCCATGGAGATGTATTTGGCCCAATAGCTCCTGCCTTCCTCAACGGCTATGCTGGACTGCCAGGTATCAGGATGCTCGGTCAATGCATCCAACCGGCCGGCTGATGCCTCGGCAAACTGATAGTTCATGCCATAAAACATTTTATCCTTTATATAAAAAGGTGCGTCAAAGTCTGCGGGCTGAAAGACACTAAAACCTAAGGAGGTGTCTTCATACCCTTTTAATATCATAGTGGAAGAACCCTCTTCGGTCTCCTCAATGTATCCATTCAGCGGGGCATCCGATGGATCGCAGGCTGCCATGACACATACACACAAAAGCAACCATAAATAATTCGTTCGCAAAATCTTCATAAGTAAATTCATTTAAAGATATAAATAAAGAAGGCCGGAGCTGTACACTTCAAGTGTCCAGTCCAGCCTTTTTTTAATTCAACACTTATTCAGCAGAGGTTTCGCCCTCTTCTTTCTCCTTAATAACCAAATTCTTGATTTCCCAAGTGGGAGCGAAGGAGCCGTCCACCGTGTACTTGAATGCCACGTAAACGGTATGTCCGACGTATGCGCTCAAGTCGATGTCACCCACATTGACAAATGTCCACGAGCCTCCGTCTGCTCTTGTCTTCACGGTCAGGTCATCCCATTCCGTGTCTTGTACATCGCCGGTGTAGTCGGTTGTGATCTTCACATCCAGATGGCCTTCTGTGGGATTTCCACTCAAGAAGTTGATGGCTTCATCAAAAGTCATCACCGGTGCAGTGGCACGACTCAGATCCACCGGAGTGGAAACCAGCCAGCTTTCAGCCGGACAGTTCGTGCTGTTGTAGTAAGCCGATGCAGTCCATCCATACTCGTTCCGGCAATTCCATACATAGCTGATGCCGCCACCCAACAAGATATTCTGTACGGTGAATCCACCGTCATCGCCACCCAGGAAGGATTCAGACAAGAAGGTGCTGGCATTGGCACTGATTCCGCCGTCTTCCTTGCTAAAGGTCAATGTAACAGGCACACTCACAGGGGTAGCGGTCCAAGAGTCTCCCATCGTAAACTCCATCACATCGTAGGCTTCATCTTCATTCAGATAAACCACGGCTGCAATATCACCAGCCAACGCATACGGATATTTCTCTTGCAAGAAGAGCGGAAGGACTTCCTCCGGCTTTTCCAGAGCATAAGTACCCATGGCTTCATACACGTCTGGCGAGACGACAGCCACTTCAGCCGAGCCGGTTGTATATTCGCTCCATGACGAGCCGTCGTAAACATAGAGCAAGGAAGCATTGGCGGGAGAAGCGGCTGTGGCACGCAAAGCGCGCAAAGCCATCGGAAGTTGAGTCTCAGAGGCAGCGGCTTCCACCGAAGTTGCCATCGTATTCACATACCGTCCGCTGCTCACGCCTATGGTGTAGCCAGTCACAACCACCCGCTCACCGTTGAGCGACTCGTCCACCAGACCGTCTACAGGATATGAAATGCTGCCAGTAGCAGTTTCAGCCCCGTCTATATACACATTATAATAATTACCACTAATGTTCAGCGTGCCTTCGTAAGTCACATAAGCCACACGCGGTGCACCCAAATAAGCGTCCATATCGGCGGCTTCCATCATCTGCGCTTTCGGATAAGAAAAAGATCCGCCGGCAAGCTTCGTCACCGTAGAGCTTGCACCAAACTGAATCAGATTAGCATATACCGAAGTGGAACCGTCAACAGTCACCATATCGCCTACCGCATAGTCATGAGCGCCATTCAGATAAACCAATACGGTGCCTGTGCCATCGCTCATCAGGAATCCCCGGTTATACACCGCCACGACTACGCCTTTTGCCTGATAGTCACCTGCTTCAGACAAGGCGATCACCCCAACGGGAGTATAGACGGGCTCTGTGCCGGCAGCGACAACTGAAGTAGCCATCATGTTCACATAATTGCTATTGGATCCGATCAGGTAACCCTCAACTGTCACTTCTTGTCCGTCCAAGCTTTCATCCACCACGCCTGTCACCGGGTAAGAAATGCTTCCTTGCTTTTCAGCGCCATCCACCGCCAGGTTATAATAATAGCCCGAAATGGAAAGCACACCTGTAATGCTGACATATTGTACGGAAGGATCGTCACACCACGCATCCATTTCAACACCGCTCATAGCTTTCGGATCAGGATAGGCAAAAGACTCGCTTCTTTCCACGAAGGCAACCTCAGATGAGTTGGGGAACTGCAACAGACCGCCATATTCTGTAGGAGAGCCGGATACGGTCACATGGTCACCCACCGCATTATTGGGCATGCCATTCAAATAAACCAGAATAGTACCGGTGCCGTCGCTCAAGAGAAAACCACGGCTGTAAGTAGCGACCACATCACCCTCCACATCGTAAGTGCCGCCTGCACCGTTGGCGATCACTTCCGAAATAGGGGTGTAGGAAACTTCACCCGCAGAGCCGCCCGTACTGGGCTCCACACTGGAATAGGCGAAATTGACCACCCTCATGTCTCCCTCTTCCGCACCCGATACATTGTTGCGAAGCAGCGAAGGGATGCGTCCTATCGTCGAAGGTGACAGGAAAGAGGCGTTTACGCCTTCTCCCCATACCGTCTCATAATCATTCTCACTCAGATCGTAGGATGAAATCTGCTGAAAATCATTCAAATAGGCAGCAGGCTGCTGATATTGGTTGAAAGTGACCGTGAAAAGAGAACCGGCATCCGCATTGGGATATTTATTATTGATGAAAGCCGGCAAATAGTCCTCGGCAGGAGCCTCTTCCGTGAAATAATGGTTAAGGCCGACAGCTTCCAAAGCTTCCACATAGGTCCTTCCTTCGGGATCTTTCGACAAAGCCAATTCCTGGTTGGCTGCCAAACCGGCAATAGAAGCATAATCCGAATTCTCCAAGGTAAAAGCAACACTCTTGACATCAGTCAGCGGACTGCCGATGTTGAACTGGTCATTGTAATCATCGTCGCACGCGGATAATACCGGCAAGAGTAACGACAGACATACTAATATCTTTTTCATATAGGGTTCCGATTTATATGTTTAGAAATTAACTCTCAGTCTCACGCTGTAGGTACGTCCCAAGTTGTAGAACACATACACATTGTCCGCTGTAGCTTCCTGATAAGCCGAGGTGACCGTTGTGTTCGGATTGTACGCTTTGCTGATATACTGATAGTCGAGCACATTGTTGATGTTTCCAGAGAGGACGGCATTCAGTTTGCCGAATTTGAACTTATAGGAAGCGTTCAGGTCAAACGTATTTCCAGCAGGCACTTTCCAAGGAGCCAGGATCTGCGCTTCGTTACCTAAGGAAAGGTTGCTTCCGCTAAACGAGTAGTAGGCGTATTTGTTGCCTTCATAGTTCCAGTCAATGCCGACACGGATGTCTTTGCTGATGTTTATATTGGCTCCTGCGGCTGCGGTCGTCTGTGCGGCGCCGCCCACTTTAATGCCTTTCAGGTTCAGCTTGGCCCATGCATGGTCTGCTGAGCCGGGAATTGTAATGCCGCCATCGGAAGTCAGAGCGTTTCCGTATTCATCGTAGGCATAGCCTGTGGCATTGCTGTCCCATTTCCAATCACCCAAAGACAGCATACCGGTCAGTTCCAGCCAACGGGTCGGCTTGATCTTCACATCCAGCTCAATGCCTTTGTGCAAAGCGTCCACACCGCTCATGTTCATACGGTATTCTGTCTGATCCGGATTGTTCAGCGTGCTGGAGCGAGACATCGTCTTGTCCATCCAGCGGGTAAAGTACGCGTTCAGGTTCAGGCTCAGCCAGCTGTTCCTCCATCCGTATCCAAGCTCAGCCGAGAACACTTTCTCATTCTTCGCATCCTTGTTGATGGCATTGCTGGTAGTAGAAGTATAGAACGCTCCGCCCGAAAACTTAGGCGCACGGCTGATATAACCTAAGTTGGCAAACACGTTGTGATTGTCTGTCAGGTTGTAGTTTGCGCCGCCCTTGATGGTAAAGCCTTGGAAGCTGACGGTTTTTGATTTGGCATGTTCCTCGTCATAATAATAACGGTCGTACCGCCAGTTGGTCACATTGGATACCGAACCGGCCACGAAAGCGGAAAGCTTGTTCCGGTTATACTCGCCTTGGAAGAAAAGACCTTCCTGCACCACATAGCCGTCATAGTCGCGATAGACCACATCGCCCACACCCAGCTTCTGGTATCTCCAGTTCTGATAGTTGGGGCTGTTGGGATCTGCATTGGCGTTATTGGCGGCCAACACATCGCCACGGCTTTCGTCCATGTAATATTGTCCGCCGTAAAGATCTACCAGCTCATTGGTGTGAGTGCCTTTATAATAACGGAAATCAATGCCTCCATAGAAATCGATGTACTCGCCAAACTTCGTTGTATATGTAGAAAGCAGACCAGCCCAGTTGTGATAGTTTTTCGATTTAGACATGGCCATCAGCGAGCCATACTCACTCTCAGCATTCATCTGCTCGATGGCAGCATAGTCAAAAGTGCCGTCCGGCTTGCGGAACTTCGTGTTCAACGTGCCATAGCTGGCGCCATACCAATCCCGGTAAGAATAAGAAGAGAAATCACCGTTAGCCTGACCGGAATAGCCATATCCACGCCCGATGGAAACATATACAGCGGTGCTTAACGATGACTTATGGTCAATCTGCCACTGGTGATTCAGCTGAATTTGCGGTTTGTGATAAACGTTGTAGCCAGAGCCTGTCGTGGCTTCGCCGTTAGAGCGGTAGCCGAAGCTTGCGTTGTATTTATAGTGGTCGATGCCATACACTTCCTCGGCCTTTTGCCAGCCTGCCAATGTCAATCCGTTACCGCTGCTCCGCTGATTGTGCTTTTGAGGCGCACCAAACACCATCAAAGAGAGTTGATGATTGTCATTCAAACGCTTAGAGACCTGAAAGTAATAGTTATAGGCTTCATAGCCCGTACCCTGCACATAGCCGTCGCCCCAGCTGCGACCCAACAGCATGTTCATGGCCCATCCGCTCTTGCTCACGCCTGTGGAAGCGGAAAACACGACCTTGTTCATGCCGTCATTTCCCACACCGTAGGACAGGAAACCGCCCTTCTCCGCATCAATGCCACGGGTCACAACATTGACCGTACCACCCACAGAAGGCGCAGACACCTTGCTGGCACCCAGGCCGCGCTGGGTCTGGATGGAACGGGAAACATCTCTCAGGCCGTCCCAATTGGACCAATAGACACCGCCCCACTCCATATCGTTCATGGGAACGCCGTTCACCATCACAGCAATGTTGTCCTGCTCGAAGCCACGCATGTAAAGCTCAGAGTCTCCATAGCCGCCACCTTGTTTATTGGCGTACACACCCGGTGTGGCTTTCAATATTTCAGGAAGTTCCTGTGTGCCCAGCTTTTCTTCAATGTAAACAGGATCCACCGTTGACATGGCAACCGGAGTCTTCCGGGCAATCGCGATGGAAGAAGTCACCACCACGTCTTTCAACATCACCACATCCGGCTCCATCTGAAGAGTTCCCAGGTTTACAGAGGGGCCTTTTTCTGTAATCACCCTTGTCAAATCTTTATAGCCAACGTACTTCATTACTAACGTAGCATTGGGTGCAACGTCTTGTTCAAAATAACCATCCACATCGGTTACAACCCCCTTCGAAGTTCCTTCGACCATGACGGTTGCTCCAATCAACGGCTCACTTGTTTCTGCATCCACAAGTTGCCCTTTCACCTTAATCTGTGCAAAAGCAACAGTACCGACCATCGATAGCATAGCCACCAATAGTAAATGAATTAGATGTTTTCGCATAACTGTTTTAGTTAAAATTTTACACTTATTGAAACTTCAATTATGTTTCTTTTGCAAATATAAGGAATAATTTTCGCATTTCATATTACAATAGCGTTAACTTCTTTAAGAAAATGGAAGGTTTTCAAACGCCCGTTTAACATTTGTATAGGAATATTACATTCACAAATCATTTTTGCAATCAGCCACAACTGGTTTATGCCGTGTCTGGAGTGAGAAGAAGCCGTAGAAAGAGGCCGCTTTGTTCCGGAAAGTTATAGAAAAATGGAATCTTGGTGGCATCCCGATCCACTGTCCGCTCATTCGCCTGAAGCAGCGTTCAGGATGAATGTCGTAGCACCCAAAGTGACGATCGCCCCGTCTTCCAAACGGACCCGATCCTTGTCACCCAGAATCTCATTATTCAGGAATGTGCCTGTCAGGCTGGCGGCATCCCGCAAGGTATAGGTCAAACGCCCGTCTTTCTTGTTCCGCTGAACCCGAAGAATGCAATGCCGGCGGTCCATGCTCATGTCCGATGTCTCTATAGGGATGTCAACCACCGTGCCCACGCTGTGCCGTCCGATCACATTATCCCCTACTTTCAATGGAAACACTTGCTTATAGCCAAACACATTTTCAATGACAGTGATATGCCCGCAATCCAACGAAGGCGTTTCATCGGACTGCTCTTTGCGGGATTTCAGCCGAATGCTGAACTGCTTCTTGCAATGCTCACACACAAACACTAAAGACTGCCCTTCGCTGTACTTTGTCTCATCAAAGGTCAGGTAATTCTCACATTTCGGACATCGGATTCGTTTCATCGCATCATTGCTTTAACACCCACGCAGCCTGAAACTTCTCTTGCCGGCGGATTTGTTTCAACACATCATAGGCTTCCTGCCGGGTGGTACATGCCTGGAGGCTTACCCGTATCTTGCCGTCACCTTCCAATACTTGTGCGCTTTGATAGCCTGCCTCTTTCAATTGCCCCGCCATCGCTTGCGCGTCTTTCCGGGTCGCCATGCTAGCCACAATCACATAATAGGAAGGAGAAAGAGGAGGCTGGAGCGTTTTCATTTCCTTCACGGCAACGGGGCTAACCGCCTTTTCTCGCTCCGCCTCTTTGGGTACAGGCTTCACAGGGTCACCCGCAACCGCCGCCTCTATTTTCTTTTTCTCTTCACATCTATTATAATTAAATAAAGGAGTAATGGCCAAAGATTGGCTTTCTATCTTTTCAAACAGTTCCTCAGGCAACAGATTGGCGTAATTTTCCTGCATGACTCCCGTGTTTTCCACCGGCACCGACAGCAAAATGCCCAACACCACCACAACAGCCAGCACCAAGCCGTTCGCCAGAAGAGAACGTACCGTGCGCGCCTCCCATCTCCGGCGATGCCTTTGCGTAAGCAACGGCACATCGAAAGAGGGGCGGGTCGGATGAGAAGGCTTTTCTTCTACAGGCAGTTCACGCAATTCAAAACTGTCCAGACCATAAAGGGAAGGGGTCGTTATCTTGTTGTCATATGGCACAAAATCGTAAGTCTGGCGGATGGAGTAATGCAGCTCTCCCACATTCGGCAGATCCGCCTTGCCTTCTTCATATAACCGGCTGCGCAACTCTTTCACCTGCTGCTCCACAATCCGAGTCGCATCCGGAAAGTTCGTGCCATAAACCGCCATGTAGGATTGCACCAACACACCGTCATTCATCTTCAGCTGAGGATTGAATCCGATCATACGCATAGGAGGAAGGAAAAGGTCTTCTCCTTCCACCCGCTTTGCAGGTGTGTAATGAGCCACGAAACCTCCCAAACCGGGAACAATCACACAATCGTTCTCCAGCAACAATGCTTCTATATGTAGCGCCAGTTCGTTCATGTTGCAAAAGTAATGCTTTTTTGGGAATATAAGAACAACCTTACCTCTTTTTTTCTCTTCACCCCGTCAGAAACAGCCTCTATATGATTTGCCTATGAAAAAAAATGCCTACTTTTGCCGTTCAAAAAGATGTTTTTAACAAAAACCTATCAAAGCAATGAACTATATACAGACAGAAATCGATGGCGTATGGGTGATCGAGCCCAAAGTCTTTGCCGATGCGCGCGGCTATTTTATGGAAGCTTTCAAGGAAGAAGAGTTCAACAGCCACATCGGTAAGGTACACTTCGTACAGGACAACGAGTCTAAATCCTCTTTTGGCGTGTTGCGCGGTTTGCATTATCAGAAAGGGGCATACAGCCAAGCCAAGCTGGTGCGCGTCATCAAAGGCAAGGTCTTAGACGTAGCGGTAGACTTGCGCAAGTCCTCTCCCACTTTTGGAAAGTATGTCAGCATCGAATTGAGCGAAGACAACAAGCGCCAGTTTTTCATTCCGCGAGGATTCGCCCATGGTTTCCTGGTGTTGAGCGATGAAGCCATCTTTACTTACAAGGTGGACAACGCCTATGCCCCTCAAGCCGAAGCCTCCATCCGCTACAACGACGAGACCATCGGCATTGACTGGCCTGTGGCGACAGAGCAGCTCGTGTTATCAGAAAAAGACGGTCGGGGCGTTTCCTTCCAAGATGCTGAATATTTCGATTAAACAATGAAGATTGCGATTGTAGGTACGGGATATGTAGGATTGGTCACCGGTACCTGTTTTGCCGAAATAGGCGTCAATGTGATCTGTGTAGATACCAACCAAGAGAAAATAGACGCGCTGAAAAAAGGCGTTATCCCTATTTATGAAAACGGACTGGAGGAAATGGTCCATCGCAACGCCAAAGCTGGCCGCCTGCGGTTCACAACCCGTCTGGAAGATTGCCTGAACGAGGTGGATGCCGTGTTCAGCGCAGTAGGCACCCCTCCCGACGAAGACGGAAGCGCAGACCTGCGCTATGTGCTGGACGTGGCACGTACCATCGGACGCAACATGCAGAAGTATGTGCTGGTTGTCACCAAAAGCACCGTACCTGTCGGAACGGCCCGCAAAGTGCGCCAGACCATTCAGGAAGAGCTGGACAAGCGGGGCGCAGACATTCAGTTCGATGTAGCCTCCAACCCTGAGTTCCTGAAAGAAGGCAATGCCATCAACGACTTCATGAGCCCAGACCGCGTAGTGGTAGGCGTAGAGTCGGAACGGGCGCGCGAACTGATGAGTAAGCTTTACAAGCCTTTCTTGCTCAACAATTTCCGTGTCATTTTCATGGACATACCTTCGGCTGAGATGACCAAATACGCTGCCAATTCCATGCTGGCCACACGCATCAGCTTCATGAACGACATAGCCAACCTCTGCGAACTGGTGGGAGCTGATGTCAACATGGTGCGCAGCGGCATAGGATCGGACACACGCATCGGACGAAAATTCCTTTATCCGGGCATCGGATATGGCGGATCGTGCTTCCCGAAAGATGTCAAAGCGCTGATCAAAACAGCTGAACAGCAAGGTTACTCCATGCGGGTGCTGAAAGCTGTGGAGGAAGTGAACGAAACACAGAAAGGCATCTTGTTCAAAAAACTGCAGAAGCATTTCAATAATGAACTGAAAGGGAAAAACATCGCCCTCTGGGGACTTGCGTTCAAACCGGAAACCGATGACATGCGCGAAGCACCGGCACTGGTGCTGATCGACCGGCTCTTGCAGGCGGGATGCAACATCCGCGCTTACGACCCGGCAGCCATGGAGGAATGCCGTCGCCGCATGGGAGACCGCATCAGTTATGCTTCCGACCTCTATGACGCGGCCTTGGATGCCGACGCGCTGATGCTGATCACCGAATGGAAAGAATTTCGCCTGCCGTCATGGGGAGTGATTAAGAAGACCATGACGCAGCCCGTCATCTTAGACGGACGGAACATTTATGAAAAGAAAGAATTGGAAGAATTGGGATTCACCTATTATTGCATCGGCCAATAGACCAGTCCGACACACCAGACAATGGATAGCAGGAGGATGTTTCATCCTCCTGCACAAGGTGTGTAAATCGGTCAAATAAGGTATACAAATCATTCATCGCTTCATCTTGATGTCAACAAAAGCGATGTTTCACACACGAAGCGTCCGAAGAAATGCTTCCAAACGTCCATTAGGTGATGTTTCACAGCAATACACTAAAAAACAGCATACTACAGTAAAACACATGAATGCGCCACAAAAGGTGAAAGCAAGGTATCTTTCACTAAAACACATTATTATTCAACAGTTTACGCAAGAGATGAAAGCGTGAAAGATGGAAGACCATAATGAGTGATCATGTGTGGTGAAATATGGCGGTGAGTGACAAACATTCCGTGAATTACAGTCCGTATCTTTCTTAGCTTATAGAGACCGTCTCCACCACTCATTTTCCACCCTTCCGTTTCACGCGTGCGCCACCTCCCATTTCACGCGTGCGCCACCTTCCGTTTCACGCGTGCGACGCTTTCGTTTCACGCGTGCGCCACTTCCGTTTCACGCGTGCGTCACCTTCCGTTTCACGCGTGTTAAGGGAAGACACTCATAGTGATCAAGAATCAACTTGATTCGGACAAAGAATCAACTTGATTCGGACAAAGAATCAACTTGATTTTGGATGCTAATCAATAAGAAAAGGAAGCGGAAACGACAAGGAGGCCGCGAAGAAGGTATTGAAGATTGCCGGACAGAACGGATGGCGTATCAAAGGCATCATTAACACCCATAGCAATGCCGACCATATCGAATGGTTTTATTTCCGTAAAATGGGTACAAACATCGGGGATATGTCTACTTTCCCGCCTTTCATGTTGCCGTATCTTTGCGGACAATAAACTAAATGCAAGGAATTATGACACTCGAAGAATTCAAGGATTTCGTCAAGACCGGCAAGCCGCTTGACACGGAAGAGATACATCAGTTCATGGACAAAATGGGTGGGGAGGCGAGGAAAAT
>CALUOU010000040.1 GCA_944322335.1 uncultured Bacteroides sp. | reverse complement strand
CTATACCTCCGCCAGCTGGTAAATGGCACGGGTATCTTCGCGCGTCAGCTTCACGTAGTTGCCCACTTGTTCACCTTTGTTGCGGTGCAGGCTCTCTACCAAGCGGTCAATGTCGGGATGTTCTATGCCCAACTCGCGGAAGCTGACCGGCAAGCCTAAGTAACGGAAAAAATGCTTCAGGCGTGCCACTGTCTGCAAGGCCATTTCCTCCTTGTCGTCCGTCTCGGCAATGCTGAATACACGGTTGCCAAGCTGTGCCACCTTCTCCGGATGGTGTCCGGCCATGAAGGTCATCCATGCAGGAACAATTGTCGCCAATCCGGCACCATGCGTCACACCATAAATAGCGCTGACCTCATGTTCCATAAAATGGGAAGCCCAATCTTCCTCACAGCCTACACCGCACGTACCGTTGTGCGCAATCATGCCACACCACATCAGGTTGGCCCGTGCGCCGTAGTCATCGGGATGCTGTTTCACCCGGTAAGCTTCTTTCATGATGGCCATCAGCGTTCCCTCACATAGCCTGTCGGCAATCTCCACATCGGGAGTGTTCGTGAAGTAACGCTCCAAAATATGGATCATCATGTCGCAAATCCCGCAAGCGGTCTGAAAGGGAGGCAAGGTATAAGTCAGTTCCGGATTCAGGATGGAAAAGACAGGACGCAGAGCGGCAGGAGTGCGCAGACTCAGCTTTTGCAAGGTAGCCGTTTTGGTAATGACCGAATTGCCAGACCCTTCACTGCCTGCAGCAGGAATGGTCAGCACAACCCCCACCTTCAAGGCTGTCTTCACCGTGGCACGCCCTATGAAAAAGTCCCAAAAGTCACCTTCATAACAAGCGCCGGCGGCAATGGCTTTCGCTGTATCGATGACAGATCCGCCTCCAACGGCCAGCATCAAGTCTGCCTGTTCACGCTTGCAAACGTCAATGCCTTCATACACCTTGGTGTCAACAGGATTGGGCTGCACGCCTCCCATCTCGCAATAAGGCAATCCGGCGGCATCGAGCGAATGTCTCACTCTTTCCAGCAGCCCGCTTTTCACGGCTGACCCTCCGCCATAGACTATCATTACCTTGTGTGCGCCAAATTTCCGGGCCAGCGCACCAGCCTGTTGTTCTGTATCCTTTCCAAAAACAAATTCAGTAGGACTGTAAAAAACGAAGTTGTTCATGATTATGATTGCTTTAAGCGATGTATTTGCTATATCTTCCGAAAAAACGTTTGAAAGCCTTCCAGCGCATCAGCCCCTGCTCAAACACCAGGATGCCCAGCAGGGCACAACAGATGCCGAGCATCACATCAATGATGTAATGATGGCCGGAATAAACAGCTGTCCACCAGATACCAACCATGATGAAGGCAAACAATCCGATGAGCCAGCCACGGCAACGGGCCATGACAGCATAGGCCAGGGCGACCACCATGTAGGCCGCATGAAGCGAGGGGACGGCGGCAAACACATTGGCATTCCGCCCATAAATGCCCTCAAACACAGTGATACCCAGCAATTGGTCAAAGCGGCCCAAACCGGCCGTGTTGCCGGGAGTATCCAGCATCGGCTCGAACCCATAGTTCATGGCATACCAAGGCGGAGCGGCCGGATGGATGTAATAACCTGCAAAACCTATCAGGTTGACCAGCAGAAACACCATGGCAAAACGCAAGTACAGACCACGTTTCCCCGTCAGATAAAGATAGATGCCGAAAGCAATGGGCACCGGCACCCAACACAGGTAAAACACGCCCGCCAGAAAGTCGGCCACACCGCAGTGATGCAAAGCAAAGTATTCACAAGGGATCAGCACACCACCCTCACAACTGATGCCGAAAAGCGATTTCTCCGCCTCATACAGCCCTCTCACGTCAATGGGATTGACCTCATAGTTGGGGTATACCCTCATCCAATCGTAAGAAACGGCAAAAACGATGAAAGGAAGCAGGGCGACAGCCAGTTTTCGGGCGGGCGTTCCCGCAAAGAAAAGCAGAAGAAACAGACCAGCCATCAAAAAATGTTCCGGCCTGAGTCCGATAAAAAGACCCGTCATGCCGAGAAACATGGCCATAAATGCCAATGCCGTCACCGCCTCTCTGACGGGAGGAAGCAGGTTCTTCAGCATCATTGTTTCTGGTTTAACAGTTTATAACAATGCCCTATCCGCACAAAGGCCGTCCAATTGGCCAAGACGGCAATGAGCGCCAGCGGAGCGATGAGAATGTACATGGGGTCAAACAGGGTATTGTGGCGGAACACTCCACAGAAGATAGCACCTAAAGCGGTCAGCACCACCCGTTCCGGACGCTGCATCAGCCCTACCTTGCAGTCCAGCCCCAATCCCTCTGCACGGGCGCGCACATAGCTCACCATCAGAGAGCCGACCAGAGCGGTTGCCGTAATAATGGCGCTCCAGAAATAGCCTTGCAGCAACAGCAAGAAAAGGATGCCGAAGAGAGTCACCAACTCACTATAGCGGTCAAGAACCGAATCGTACAGAGCGCCGAATGTTGAAGCCATGTTCCCCACACGGGCCACCCGTCCGTCCATCATATCAAACAGACCGGCAAACAAGACGATGCCTCCCGCCCATCCGACATAAAGCAGTCTCCCGTCTTCCCCGGCAAAAGCGGCATACACAAATACAACTGCCGCCGCGATATTCAGCAGCAGTCCCGTAGTCGTAATGAAATTAGGCGTAATGCCCATTTTGATCATTCCATGCACAACAGGATTTATAATTTTGTAAATCAACTGTTGTAAGTAGTTTCTATACTTCATATTTATCTGTTTTTGTTCACAAAACATTGTCGCCAGAATCGTTTGATGTTATGGTTACGATAGACAAAGATACGCTGCAAATGATAGTTCCAGAAAAAACCCACCAACACAGCCACAATCCCCTTGGCCACGATGAACACGTTGTCCACATACGGTCCCAGCACCTTGTTCAGCCAAGACATATCGGTCCACCATTCGGTCAAGATGAAAGTGCCCCAAGTGTTCAATGCAATGCTGCCTCCCCACACTAATATATACTTCAGCGCCACATGCAGCTTTTTGCAATCCTCCGCATGAAACACCCACCGATAGTTGATGAAGCAATTCACGACACCGCCCGCTACCGATCCTAAAAACGTGGCATACAAATAGAATATATGGAAAAAAGTCGCCAACAGAATGGTTACAAAGAAGTCTACGACACTAGCCAGCTGAGCCGACACCTGCGCCTTGAAAAAGACCCAGACCGCCCGTCGGCAATTAGCCCTTCTGCCTTTTGTCTTCACTCTATCAGCCATCTCACGCCAATTAAAAGGATGAAACTATAAACGCCGGACAGCACATCGTCCATCATCACGCCTATGCCTCCGGGAAAACGCTCCATTCTCCGAATGCCCAAAGGCTTGAAAATGTCAAACAGGCGGAACAGGACGAAAGCCGCCAACATGTAGAATACATGCCCGCCAGGCACAGCCAGCAGAGGAAGCCACACCCCCACCATCTCATCCACCACCACACGGGAAGGATCTTCACCCCAATAAGGCGCTACCCGATTGGCCGACCATACGCCTGCTGCGGTAAATGCCAAAATCAAGCCCACTGTGGTCCACAACAATGCAGGTGCGGACAACAGATACGAAAGCCCCCACCACAGGAGTGTAGCCAGCAACGCCCCGGCCGTTCCCGGAGCCACAGGAGAAAAGCCCGAACCAAAGCCCGTAGCTATAAGCATGGGTAAGAAAGGTGGCCTGTTCATTCTACATTATTATTTATATATACTTATATAAAAAAGAAAAAGAGGGTGTGTCGCCCCCTGCAAAAGATACTCTTTCACTTTTGTCATTGCTGTTTCTTCCGGGACACATCCTCTTTTTCATTCCATTATTTCACGTTATGTCGTATGTCAATCCAAATAGCTGGGCGATTCCTCGCCTACCATTTCGCGAATAGCCTGTTTCACCATTCTCCATTGGGCAAACAAGTCGTGCACGGGCTGGTGCTCAAAATCGTGCATCGGGCTCTTGCAGAAGAACGAAAGCCAAGTCTGTATGCCGCACATGCCGGCACGCAAAGCAAGATCACTAAACAGCACCAAATCCAAAGCTATAGGAGCAGCCAGGATGGAGTCACGACACAAGAAGTTCACCTTGATCTGCATCGGATAATTCATCCAACCGAAGATGTCAATGTTGTCCCACGCTTCCTTGTTGTCTTTCCGAGGAGGATAGTAGTTGATACGTACCTTGTGGTAAACATCCCCATACAAATCGGGGAACTTCTCAGGCTCAAAGATGTTGTCGATCACCGAGAGCTTGCTCACCTCCTTGGTCTTGAAATTCTCAGGCTGATCCAGCACTTCCCCGTCACGGTTACCCAGAATATTGGTCGAGAACCATCCGCTCACACCCAGCATACGGGTTTTGAACATCGGAGCCAAAACGGTCTTCATCAAGGTCTGTCCGCTCTTGAAGTCCTTGCCGGCGATAGGCACATTCTTCTGCTTCGAAAATTCCCACATGGCAGGAATGTCCACACACAGATTAGGCGCTCCCATAACGAAAGGCGCTCCTTCGGCAATGGCGGCATACGCATAGCACATGCTGGGCGAAACAACGGCTGTATTGTTCTCTTTCATGGCCTTTTCCAAAGCTTCCAGCGACATATGCTCTTCAGACATGGGCACAAAGATTTCCGTACTTGCCGCCCACAGCACAACCATGCGGCTGCAACCGTTGTCGGCCTTGAAGCGGCGGATGTCCTCACGCAGCTGCTCCACCATGTCCCAACGTGTGGCAACATTCTTGATATGAGTGCCGTTCAGGCGTTTGGCAAAGTTATGGTCAAAAGCCGCCGTCATGGGGCAGATCGCTTCCAGCTCATCTTTCACCAGATTCAGATCTTTCTCTTTCAGCACCTCGGCATACATGGCTGCCTCGTAAACGTTATCAGGGAATATGTCCCACCCGCCGAACACAATGTCGTTCAGGTCTGCCAAAGGAACAATGTCCTTGATTTGCTTCTCGTTGCCATCCTGCATACGCATGGTCGCCATTTGGGTGATAGACCCGATAGGCTTTGCCAAACCTTTGCGCGCTGCCAACACGCCGGTAATAAGGGTTGTTGCAACAGCACCGCCTACACCGACTACCAATACGCCGAGACGGCCTGCTGCGGGTTGAATGTTTTCTTTCATTGCTATTGTTTTTATTTAGAGAGTTTAAAAAATTGCCCAAATTTAGAGCATTTTGCTCAAAGAGTTCAGACTTTTTGGCGGAAAAAGCATTCTGTTAACAAGATTTAAATCTATACAGAACATATAAACGCCCCTGTTTTCTTTCCTCCATCTTTAAATTGTTGGACAGAACTGATCCGAACAATTTGCAAAAGTACAGAAGTGTCCACAACTAAAAAGTCCGCATTCACCACAATAATGGTCTAAAAGCCCTTTCAACAGCGTGCAAATGAGCGGAAAAGGAAAAAAAGCCTGTCCGCCAAAAGAAAGGGACAGGCATGCCAACGGCAGAATGCGGCACCTCACAGTTTACAAAGGCTTATACTCCACAAAAGCCTCCATGGCTTCATAGCTGGCCAAGCCCAAGCTGTTGTAGAGACGGGCCGTTCCCCGGTTGCGGTCTTCGCTTCGCTGCCAGAACAGACGTTCATCGTTCCCCAGGAAGGGAGCGCTCTCCATTTGAGACTGATGTTTCAGGATGGAGTTCCGCTTGGCACGCAACTCTTCGGGACTGATCGGCACAGCCATTTCTATGTTTTATATTTCCCATTCAGCCCATGCGTCTCTATACATCCAGATGCGGCAGTCTTTCAGCCATTCGGCATTGGCCTCTTTTTCCAAATCGATAGCGGCAAACACCGCATCGGTGCAGACACGGTGGGTGCCGTGCGGATCGGCCAGGTCTCCTGCCACAAAGATCTGGTGTGGCTTGACTTCCTGCATCAGTTTGCGCACAATCTCCACATCGGTCTCGCTCAACGGATTTTTTTTGATCTTGCCAGTCTCGTAGAAAGGCAAATCGAGGAAATGGCAATGATCCAAAGGTATGTTGTTATAGGTACAAGCCGTCCGCGCTTCTCCCCTCCGGATCAGTCCCTTGATGGTCAGGATGTCTCGCGTATCCATATCCCCATCTTTCTTTTCCCGCAGATACTTGCGCATTTCAGCGTATTTTTCATTGATGACCTGATCCTGACTGTTGTTGAACAGCTGGTTGAATCCGTTGATAAAGTGCAGGAAGCGCACCACCTCTTCATCGCCTACAGCGATGTTGCCAGAGGTCTCGTATGCGATGTGTACATCATGCTTCTGCTCCACCAGCCGGCGAATGGTGCCTCCCATGGAAATGACATCGTCATCGGGATGAGGCGAGAAGACTATGACCCGCTTAGGATAAGGCGCGGCACGCTCAGGACGATAGGTGTCATCCGCATTGGGCTTTCCGCCAGGCCAGCCGGTGATGGTGTGTTGCAGATCGTTGAAGATTTTAATGTTCACGTTGTAGGCTGAGCCGTAGAGAGCCAGCAGTTCGCTCAGACCGTTTTCATTATAGTCCTTATTGGTCAGTTTCAAAATGGGCTTGCCCGTCAGCTGACACAGCCAGACGATGGCGCTACGTATCAGCTTGTCGTTCCATTCACATGAAGTCACCAGCCAAGGCCGCTGAATGCGCGTCAAGTTGGCAGCCGCCGAGAGATCCAGAACGATGTGGGAATTGTTGTGTGTCTGCAGGTAGGAAGCGGGGATGGTATCGGTTATGTTGCCTTCGATGCATTCCTTCACCATGGGAGCCTTGTCCTCGCCCCAGGCCATCAGATACACCTTCTTGGCAGAAAGGATGGTCGAGATGCCCATCGTAATGGAACTGATAGGGGTGTTTTCGCTATTGCCGAACATTTTAGAAGCTTCATCACGCGAAGTGCTGTCCAGCAGGATAAGGCGGGTGACGGAGTTCAACCGTGAGCCGGGTTCGTTCAAGCCTATATTGCCCAGCCTTCCGATGCCCAAAAGCACAGCATCCAGCCCTCCGAAACTTTCAATGCGTTGTTCGTAAAGGCGGCAAAATTCAAAGATCGTATCCTTGGCTATGGTTCCGCTTGGACTGAAGATATTGCGCGGGTCAATGTCCACATGATCCAGCAGCATTTCCTTCAGCGAATTCAGGTTGCTGGCCACCGCATCGGCATTGAGAGGATAGTATTCATAAAGGCTGAACACCACCACGTTGCGAAAGCTCAGTCCTTCCTCATCATGCATGCGCACCAAAGCCGTATAAACATTGCGCGGCGAATTTCCGCCGGCCAATGCCAGCACACAAAAGCGACCGGCTTTCTGCTTGTCGCGGATGATTTGCGCAATGTCCAATGCGATGTGCTCGGCTCCTTCTTCGGGAGATTCATAGATGTCCGTAGGGACTTTTTCCAACCGGGTCAGCACGGAGCGTTCAAAAGCGTTTTCCGGACGGTAGTAGCGGGGAGAGACCCGGTTGAGCGTAATCTGAGAACTTAAATTGGTTTTCATATTTTGATTTCAGTTGCTGTTTTTTAGCCATCGTTTGCCTCTTTCGAGTCCGCACCATCCACTAGCGACACCTGAATCCGAAGACTGGCAATGCCTCAAATCAAGCAAGAGAGGCGGCAAATATCCCTTAGCCGATGGTGGTGGGCAAAATTAATGAATTTCTAAGGACTGCACACACGCTGTCCGACGTTTTTTCTTTAGAGGGAGTTATTCTTCCACCGTGAAACTTGTCGAGACCACATTCCCCTCTCCGTCCACCACCGTCAGGCTGTGTATGCCCGATGTCGGCTGAAGGGACATTTGGTGAAAATCCTGAGTTTCTCCCAAGTAAATATTGTCCAAATGCCAAAAGAGTATAGCGTCCGGCTGACTGTGCGCAACCTTCACAGTCAGGCAACCGGAGCTTCCATCCATCTGCCGAGGCAAGACAATGCGGGCATTCATGGGCGGATAGATAAACTGCATGGGTGCTTGCGCCGCTTCTCCGCACCCCGGCTTAAAAGGAGGCAAGGGCGTATATTCCGGATGATGTTGCTTGTAAAACCATTCCCACACAGGAGGCAAGACGAACCAAGACCGGCGAAGAGTGGGTTCCGCATCCGCACAGCTTTCATAAATGCGGTGTGTGCCATCGGCGGAAAGGGTCACCAGCTGATGATACGGGCAAACTTCGGTACGTAAACCGGCTGGCAGAATATGCAAAGTATCGGTCTCCTCACAAAACCGGCCTTTCAGGTGTCCGGAACGACGGCATACGGCAGCGTCAACGAATACGCCTTCCGGCCTTTCAAACCAAGGGGAAGCTGACAGAAGGCTAAAAGCGTCGAAAAGCACGGGAGCAGCCGTACGCGCTCCGGTCAGTCCCGGCCTGCCTTCACCAGTGGCGTTGCCCACCCATACGCCTATGGCATACCTCGGTGTCACCCCCACTGCCCAAGCGTCGCGGAATCCATGGCTGGTTCCCGTTTTCCAAGCGATGGGATGCATGGATGGAATGTCTTTCCAGTCGATTTCCTCCGGACGGTTCACCTCGGTCAACGCTTCAAAAGTCTGCCATACCCCGCCTGGACGAAATTCAAAAGGAAGGGGCGCAACAGACTCGTCGGCCATGAACATACATGGGGTCTGGGGCAACCGCAACAGACTCCTCCCCATGTTGGCATAGGCTGCCGTTACGTCCCAGAGCGTGACTTCCGCCCCTCCCAAGATGAGTGAAAGCCCATAATGGGAAGCGGGACGGCTCAAGGTGCTTATCCCCATCTGCCTGAGCAGCCGGTGGAATTTGGGAACTCCATACCGCTGCAGCATCACCACAGCCGGGATGTTCAGCGAACGGGCCAATGCCTCAGAGGCGGGAACAGCCCCTTCGTATTGAAGGCTGAAATTCTGAGGCGTAAATCCGTTGATGTTGAGGGGGATGTCAGGCAAAAGCATGGCGGGCAGCAGATTGCCTTCCTCCAGCAAGGCATAAAAAAGGAAAGGCTTCAGAATGCTGCCCGAACTGCGGGGAGCGGTGACGAGATTCACCTGGCTTCCGGCCTGTTGAGCGTATGCATACGTGTTGCCGCAATAAGCCACAGCTTTATTGGCAGGCAGGTCAATCACCAATATGGCCAAATTCCGTATGTCACTTCGGCTGAACTCCCGGCACCAACGCCGGGCCAGGCTTTCCATTTGCAGCTGAAGTCCTTTGTCAAGGGTCGTGACAATCTGTTCACCGTTCCGTTGCCGATAAAGGAGGTCTACCAAATGGGAGGCCGTCTGCGGCAGAGGACGGGGAGCATCGGGCAAAGCCTCGCGAAGGGCAAGCTGATAAGCGGTCTCGTCCAGCTCTCCCCAATCTCTCAAGCGCTTCAAAAGCCTGTTCCGTTTCCGGAGCAAGGTCTCTCTGTCTTTTGACAGGTGGATCATGGAAGGCGCGTTGGGCAACACGGCCAGCGTGGCAGCTTCCGCCCACGACAGCGCCTCTGCCGGATGACCGAAATACCGCCAGGCTGCGGCATCCAGCCCCACCACATTTCCGCCAAAAGGAGCATGAGACACATATAGCGCCAGAATCTCTTTCTTGGAAGCCCGAAACTCCAAGCGGGTGGCCAGCAGCATCTCGACGAACTTTTCTCCCCACGTGCGCGGCTTGTTCCGCCACAGACGCACGGTCTGCATGGTCAGGGTGCTGCCTCCGCTCACAATCCGCCCATTCTTCAGGTTTTGCCCCATGGCCCGGCACAATGCCAGCGGATCTACCCCCCAATGCATGTAAAAACGCCGGTCTTCAAAGGCGAGAAGGCATTGCTCCATTTTGTCCGGAACGTCATGACGGGGCGGAAAGCGCCATTGCCCGTCCGAGGCAATGCGCGCTCCCAGCAGCTCGCCGTTCCGGTCGGTGACCACCGTAGAGTAAGGAACCCGAAACAACGGATCCGGCAGGCTGAAATAGTAAGCCACAAGCGAAGCAGCCAATATCCACCGGATGTATTTCGCCGGCTTACTCTTCCACATGTGTCCTACTTGCCTGAGTACGTGCCTGCACAGCTGTGTCATACATGGCTTCACACGAGAGGGCAGGAAGCACAAAGTCGCCGGCATAGGTAGCCTGCAGCCTGACGACGAACTGCTTCTGCGTGGAACGGGGCAGGTCGAAATAGGTCAATACCCGATCATCGCGAATGTCCTGATACGTATAGTTGCGCTGCCCGGCGGTCGGCTGCATGCGTTCATTATAAATCTCCCATCCGGACGGCAATATGTGGGTCAGGGCCAAGTCGGTATAGTCGGACGTGCCGCTGATGTTGCTCACGGTGACAACGGCTCTGAAGTCTGTGCCCTGCTTCAGGCGATCCACTCGAAGAGGATCTCCGTTCAGGTCGGTATACTTCACGTCCAGTCTTATCAGCCGGGCTACGGCAGGCAAGGTGTCTTTCCGCAGTTGCATGCGGGTGGTCAGCACGGCTTCCAACGCTCCTTCCCCCCGGTTGGTCACGCTCACCTCTCCTTTGACAGGCGATGTGGTCAGAGCCCGGACAAAGGTGACGCGTTCCGACCGCACATCCGCCTGCTTCTGTCCGTTCCATGTCCAGGAAAAGTCCAAAGTGCCGGAAAGCTTCTCGGCCAGCTGGCCCATTGCCAGAAGGGCGAATGACGTGCTCTGGGTGTCAAACAGGGTTTCACCGGCAAGGTTTTCAGACACTTTGCGCGCCTGCTCCATGGCAGCCTCTGTACGCCCCATCAGCAGCAAGGTTTCCAGCACCATGGCCTCATCGCGATCAGACGAGCCGTAAGGCATGGCCTGTGCGGCATGGTCTGTCGGGACAGTGGCCTGATTGAAAGTCAGCTCCTCCGCCACTTGGACCTGCCCGGCCAAAGCATAGGCGGCGGCCAGCCTCCAGCGGGCTTGCCAAGACAGGTCTGCCAGTTCCTTCATGCGGTTCATGGCTCCTTGTTCCGGACTGCCGCCAAGTGCCAGTGTATACAGCCGGAAAGCTTGTTGAAGACTGCTGTATGCGGCTAAAGACTCGTCCGGCATCCGCCAGTTGCGGGCTGCCGACTGCTGGAAGGACTTCCATCTGTTCAAGACACTTTGGTTGACAGCATATCCCTTTTCTTGAGCCAAGACCAAAAACATACCCGCATAAGACGTTATCCACTCATCGGCCACAGCGTTGCCCGGCCAGCACACAAATCCGCCGTCAGGCAACTGACGGCTGTAGAGCTGGCCGATGGCTTCCTGAATGCTTTGTTTGGTCTGTTCGGATTCTTCTTGACCCGGTTCCTTGAACATACCGATGAACAGGAGCGGCAAAGCTTTGGAAGTCAGCTGCTCGGTGCAAGCATGGGGATAGTCGCGCAGGAAGTCAAAGCGGCGACTGACATCCACCGACGGGATGCGTGACACTTCCAGGTCAACGCGGCTGCCGTCCGCTTCTCCTCTTCTCAGGTCATAAGGCAATGTCAGACTCTGTCCTTTCTCAATCCACTGGCTGGTGCGGAAAGAGACTGCCGGATTCGGGTTGCGCACTTCGATGCGGACGCTTGCCTCAGCCTGCTCTCCTCCTCCCTCAGCTCTCAAACGGACGGTGGCCTGACCGGTCTGGTGTCCGGTCTTTAGTGCGAAACGGAGCAACTGATCGCCCGTCTGCTTAAACTGCAAGGTCTGGCGAGACGCGCCGTCTACCTTCACATCGCAACCAGACACCTGCAAAGAGACGGTAACGTCCTTTACATCGGGCTCCATGGCAAACACATTGACAGGCAAACTGATGCTCTCTCCTGTGCCAAGCACGCGCGGCAAGGTGGGCAGCAACATGAGCGGAGTGCGCACCTGAGCGCTTTTCTCAGCTTTGCCGTATGCGCCGTCTTGTCCGGCCACAACCATGGCCCGCACAGAACCGACGTATGAAGGCAGCCGCAGCGTGTGTGTCTGCTTTTCTCCCTTGCCTAAATGGAAAGGACCGATGAACCTCACCACCGGATTGAAGCGGTTGGCTTTCGCCTCGGCCGGTTTCAACATTTCATCTCCTCCCGTGCTGAACATCGAGGCATAGCTGCCTGTGTATGCGCCCAGCACATGATCATACATGTCCCACGTGCGGATGCCTAAGGCTTCACGGGCATAAAACTCATTCCAAGGATCAGGCGTGCGGAAGTTTGTCAGATCCAGCAAGCCGTCATCCACCAGAGCGAGGGTATAAGTCATGGGCTTGCCGCTCTTCTCACTCACACTGATGCGGAAGTCTGTCTGCGGACGCAATACTTCAGGCATCTTGATTTGCGGCTGAAGCACGGTGGAACGGTTGGTCACGCTGACCGGCATCACTCCATACATACGGATGGGCAGATCGTTCACTGTCTGCGCGTAAGGCTGCAGCAGCGTGATGTGCAGGTAGACATTCGGAGCCATTTCCGGCGTGATACGGAAAGTGTACTTCGTATCTTCCCCTGCCTTTGTGTCTATCCATTCGTGACGAAGCAAAGCGGTCCCGTTCTCCAGGGTGACCAAGGCTTTGCCGCCTGCCGCCGCCGGAATGATGGCTGTGGCTGTCTCGCCTGTTTCGTAAGAAGCCTTGTCCAGGGAAAAAGCCAGCATCTTGACGTTTTCCGGATCGGCCTTATTGGAACGGCCCCTCCATTCCGGCCAGTCGATGTAGACGGTTCCTCCCGTGGCATGTCCGCTTTCCTTGTCCTTCACGTAGACCAGGTAGCGTCCCCAGTCCGGATAATTCACACGGAATGTGAAGCTGGCCTTTCCATCCGTTGTGCGAAGGCTGCCTTTAGCCACCGGAACGATGGAGCTGCTGTTGACGTATGTTCCGAAAGACTCACTTCTGTTCTCCCACCACCAGCTCCAGTCCACACGGTAAATCTTATACTCCAGGTTGCTTCGGCTGACCAGCTTGCCATCGGAATTGACGGTCACGATGTCAAACCGATGTTCCTTGTCCGTTTCGAGAGACTGACCGGCCGGCTGATGCAAGTCTATGCCCACGTAGGAGGCAAAGGGCGAGTAAGGAACAGTCTGCGTATGGATACTGGCGTCTCCTCCCGGCTCAAACACACGGGTGGTCAGCGTGGCGTTCAGCATGCCGGGAGCTTGGGTGGCGGCAGGCAGCTGAAGCGGGAAATTCCTCTGTCCTTGCCCGTCCAGACTACCGTCAAATACAGTGGTCTGAAGCATGCCGAATTCTGTAGCGGGGTTGTTGAAACAATATTGCTGGAAATCGGGAAACTGCGTGTTCACCTTGGCCAGTGACATCTCCACCTTAGCTTTCAGACCTGAAGCGGCGGCTCCCGTCAGCCAGGCGGAAGAAAGGGTGGCGGAGACAGTCTTCTGCCGGGCTTGCAGCTGTTGTCCGGGAAGGGTGAGCTGTATTTTCAGCCGGTTGGGTTTTACGGTCTCTATGCGCAGGCTCTTGTGGAAAGCCGTTCCGCCCACTTTGACGTAGGCGTTCCACAGCCCCGTAGGATCCTCCGGACGGGTAGGTACGGCAAATGTATAGAACCCGTTCAGGCCATGCGCTGATACGAGTTTGCTGTGGAACTGTCCTCTCGGATTATAAAGCTCCAAAGAGACAGGATGGCTGTCCGGTATGCGCTTTTCCCGATCTTCCAAGATGAACGACACATGCAGGGTATCGCCCGGACGCCACACGCCCCGTTCGCCATAGACAAAGCCCTTCAACCCTTTCTGCAATTCTTTTCCACCCACATCGAAACGGCTGACCGACTGCTCTTCACCGTCTACAATGCGGAGGTAGGCTTTCTCTCCTCTCCATTGGGCCACAGCCACGAAAGGAAAACCTTTGGGAGCAAGCTCCACAAAACCCTCACCGTCCGTTTCGGCTTCGGCAATGGGCTGCAACTGATAGTTGTAAAGTGTGACGGTGGCTCCTTTCACCGGTTCCGCGTTGAGCAGCTGGCTGACAGCCGCCCACACCTTGCCCGTGGAATTACGCTTCACGATGAGACCGATATTCGAGGCGAACACGTTGCAGAAAGCCGTGCGTGAAGCGTCCATGTAGTAAGAAGGATGGCAAGGATTGTCCCGCTGGCGCCAGTCATACAGGCTCCAGTCATACGTCATGCCGCCATTATAATAATAGTAAGCCTGCGGGAGATCCCATTCGGCCTCTTCTTCCGAAGAAGGGGCATTCCCTTCCACCGGTGTCAGCCCCAGACCGGCATCATTCCCAGAGGAGGAAAGATCTGACTGTTCTCCACACGGATAGGCGGAATAGGCTTGTTTGAAAGAGAGGATCACCCGATAAATGGCTCCCGGCTCCTGACGGATCAGGCCGCTCAAGTCGATGGAATAGTCTTCCCAACGATGGATGTCTTTCGACGGATCTCCAGCCAAGTAGAGCGTCTGCCTGTGCGCCAGCCGCCCCACACGGCGCAGTTCGTTGGCCGACTCCAGCGTGTTGCTTTGCAGGAAAGTCAGCACATTGTGTTCATAGATCCGGACCACGCTCAAGTCTACTGCCTTCAGATTGACAGCCCGGAAGGGAAGAAGCCACTGCTTGGCATCGGGCAGAATGGCGGCGGGCACCGAAAGTTCCACTTGCGGCGGCTGCTGCACGGCTCCAAACTGCAGGGTATGGGAAGTCTCCAAGCTTTGCCCCCCGCTGCTGCGAAGTCCTTTGTCGATCTTCAGTGTGACAGCTCCTTGCCGGCTATTGTCAGCAAAGTAAACGCGGGCCACATTGTTTTGCAGTTCAATGGTATGGGCCGCTTCCGGCACCTCTATCAGCCCCCTGAGATCCTGAGTGGTTGAAAGGGGGGCTGAGAACACGGCTTCGAGGCCGTTTTCCGGCTGTTCAAGGCGTTGTGCGGAGAGCAGGACAAAGCTTCCACGGGCTGGGATCAAAACGCGTTCCGCCTGTTTGCAGGGAATGCCGGCCTCTTCCCCATCGGCCAACAGTTCCAGCTCATAGTCTTCCTCCAAACGGGGAACACCGTTGATTTCCAGTTCAAAACGATTGGGAGAGGCGGTTCCTCTGACCCACACAGGCACGTTTTTGTTTTGTGGAGTCCGGGCAGTCAGCATACGCCTCACGTCCTCGGCATCGGCCCAATCGCTGGTCTCCAAAACGCCTTTCACACAGGCAGAGTCCGGCTTGTCTTCCGTCACTTCTATGGGGGACAATGCCAGCCTGAAGGTCCGCTCTTGCACCCGGAAGGAAAAAGAGAATTCTTTCAAGTCATCGGGCACTTGAACAAAGCGGTCCAGCTGAAACGTAGCCTTGTAAAATGCTCCAGAGCGGAGGGCGCCTTCATCGGGCACAAACTCCAGAGTGCGGTTGTTCACCCAATACGTCTTTCCTTTCAAAGCAGGCGAAAAACGAAAAGGCGACTCTTCCAGCTCCTGGTTCAGATCGACCAAAGGCTGTTCTTGCGCCAGCTCCACCCGAATGCCGGACGACTGCGAGACAATGCCTCCTGTATAGGCTGACACGTAGGGAGCGAAAGCCGGTGAAGGCACAATGTCCTTGGACTGGCTTGTGCAGGCTGCCAAAACGACGAGCAGCACGCAAACCGATAAAAGAGGATAGAGAATTCTTTTCATAAGCGTTTCTTAGTTTTACCGGTCAGCAGCCGCAAGCCGCTGACCATCGATCATTAACCATTGATTCCAAACTTATCCATATCTCTCCACATGGGGCAATGCCGACGGAAATATTCTTGCCGGTCTCCATCGAGCGTAAGGGTGACACATCCTTCCTGGCCATCAGGCACCCTGGCCAGCTCTTCCCCCATGTAAGAATAAGCCGCCGACCCTCCGTCATATTTCAAGCCATTAGGATCTGTGCCGACCCTGTTGACAGCACAGACGTATGAATAGTTTTCCACGGCACGCGCAGGAAGCAGCAGATCCCACGCCTGCCTGCGCGAAGCGGGCCAGTTGGCCATGTAGATCAGCAGATGGTATGGCTCCCCCTGATAGTTCCGGCTCCATACGGGGAAACGCAAATCGTAGCACACCTGCATGCAAATGTTCCAACCCTTGAAAGCCAGACAGACCCGCTCCTGTCCTTTCTGCAAATACTTGGCTTCGCCTCCAATGCTGAACAGGTGGCGCTTATCATAAAAGGACGGGGAATCTTGAAGCCTGCCAGGCATGAAAAAAGCACGGTTGTAATATGCGTTTTTCCCGTCAGCCCCGAAAGTGCCGGGATCGCATGCCAGAAAAGTCCCCGCCACGGCAAGCCCTGTATCGGCAGCCATCCGGTGCAAGCCAGCCATCAAAAACCCTTCGTTGGTCTCGGCCAGACTGATGTCTTCCGGATCGAATCCCGTCGCAAAGCTTTCCGGCAAAACGACAAGGTCTGTCTTGCCGCGCAACTCTTCCAGCCGTTCACGCAGTCGGCGAAGGTTGGCTTCCTTGTCTTTCCACACAATGTCGGCCTGCATCAGGGTGACACGCATCGGGTTCATGATTCGTAAGGTTTAAAGCGTTCGGGGTGTTTGGGGTGTGAGTTTTCTTTATAATAGGCATATCCGCCTATCTCTTTCATATCCTTTGCAATGTCTCCCGTGGGATAAAAGATTTTCTCCCATGAGATAAGCTTATTGTCATAGTCCACCGAAGCCAGCACGATGGGCACTTGGGCATGCAAGGCGATGTAGTAAAATCCCGTTTTCCAACGTGCATTGGCTTTCCGTGTCCCTTCCGGAGTAATGGCCAGGTTGAAGTATGCCTTCCTCTCGAAACGCTCCACCATCTGATCCACTGTCGATTTCCGCCTTGACCGGTCAATGGGAATGGCTCCTATTGCCCGGAACAAGAGATTTAACGGAAAGAAGAACCACTCTTTCTTCATCATGAAATTGGCTTTCAGCCCCATCACTTTGTAGAAGAGCCACCCATACAGCAAATCCCAATTGGAAGTATGAGGCGCCACACAGATGACACACCGGTCGTAAAAGGGAGCTGACACTTTCCATTTCCATCCCAGCAAACGATGGAAGATCAGATAGCAGAACTTCTTCATCATGCGTCCAGCTGCTTTCTCATGGCATCAACAATCTGAGACGAGCGTACCGCAAAATCCTTGCGCAACTGACGGTAAAACCCCTTCGCATTGCCAGGCTCCGTATGACTGATGCGGCGGCTGAAATCACCCAGATCGCTGATTTCGTTCCAAATGGCTTCCATGTCGGCACGGCTCGCCTTCATGTCGATATTCGCCCACACGCTCAAGGACATGATGGATAACTCATACTGAATCTTCTTGATTTCCTTTTTGAGCTTTCTTCTGCTTGCCATAATCTTTTTCTATTTAATAAGGTGTAATAATGAATAACAGACCTGCCCCACACGGACAAGCTTTTGCAAATATAGCATTTTTATTTAATAGCAACTACTTCCGCTGCTGATTTTTGATAGTTTTTACGGTATCTTCATTGTTTTCCATTTCATGAATTTGTATTTTTGCCGACTCGCAGCACAGGGGGAATCACCCTTGTCCATCAGCAAGCCTCAAAAAACTATGAACGAACAAGTATTGACCAAACTGAAGATTCTGGCAGAGTCCGCCAAATATGACGTTTCCTGCTCAAGCAGCGGAACGGTGCGCTCCAACCGGGTCGGCACGATAGGCAACACGGTGGGAGGCTGGGGCATCTGTCACAGTTTTGCAGATGACGGACGCTGCATCTCCTTACTGAAAATAATGCTGACCAACTATTGCATCTATGACTGCGCCTACTGCGTCAACCGGCGCAACAACGATGTGCCGCGCGCCACGCTCTCTGTCTCCGAGCTGGTGGAGCTGACCATGGAGTTTTATCGCCGGAACTACATCGAAGGGCTGTTCCTGAGCAGCGGCGTGGTACGCGATCCGGACTACACCATGGAGCGCCTGGTCAGGGTAGCCAAGGACTTGCGCACGGTACACCGTTTCAATGGCTACATCCACCTGAAAAGCATTCCCGGCGCCAGCCGTGAACTGGTGGACGAGGCCGGACGCTATGCCGACCGCTTGAGCGTGAACATCGAAATCCCGACCGAGGCCAACCTGAAACGTCTGGCTCCCGAAAAAGACCATCAAAGCGTGTTCGCGCCCATGCGCTACATTCAGCAAGGCGCTTTGGAAAACGCTGAAGCACGGAAGAAGTTCCGCCACGCCCCTCGCTTTGCCCCTGCCGGGCAGAGCACTCAGATGATCATAGGAGCTACCGACGAGACCGACCGCGACATTCTGCGGCTATCGTCGGCTCTGTATTCCCACCACAGCATGAGACGGGTCTATTATTCCGGCTACGTATCGGTCAACACCTACGACCCTCGCCTGCCAGCCCTGCGCCAGCCGCCATTGGTCAGAGAGCACCGGCTGTATCAGGCTGACTGGCTGCTAAGGTTCTATCAGTTCGGTGTGGACGAAATCGTGGACGACGCTTATCCGGATCTCGATCTGGAGATAGACCCCAAACTCGCTTGGGCCTTACGCCATCCCGAAGCCTTCCCCGTGGATGTCAACCGGGCGGACTATGAACAGTTGCTGCGCATCCCCGGGCTGGGGGTCAAGTCGGCACGCCTGATTGTGGCTTCACGCCGGTTTTCACGCTTGGGATACTATCAGCTGAAAAAGATGGGAGTCGTCATGAAAAAAGCCCGGTATTTCATCACATGTAACGAGCTGCCCGCGCAGACCGTCCACGAGCTGACCCCCCAAGGCGTGCGCCGCTTGCTGGTGTCCCGCAGCCGCAAGCCTGCTGACAGCCGCCAGCTTTCGTTCTCGTTTGAGGAAAAGGAGGAAAATCCATGAACATCAGCCTGTTTGACCAAAGTTTCGACGGCCTGCTGACTGCGGTGTTCGATGCTTACCTGCGCCGCGTTTTTCCAGACCGGGTGCTTCCGGAAGACACGCCGCTGCCCTTGTTCTGCGATGATGTGCATCGGGTAGTGACCGATGAGGCCAAGGCCGGCCGTGTATGGAAGGGATTGCAAAAACGGCTGTCCCCCTCCGCGCTGTCCTGCCTGGCACAGACCTGGCTGGCAGAAGAAGAGGACACGCCCACCCTCTTGTTCCGCTACATCCGCAAAGCCGTGGATGCCCCCCGCTCCATCGAGACGAACTTTGCCGACCCCGATGTGCTGGCTCTGACGCAAATGTGGAAACGGGTCAACTGGGAACGGACCCGGCTGATGCAATTCATCCGTTTCCAAAAAACGGCCGACGGCATCTATTTCGCCGCCGTGGAACCTGAGAAGAATGCGCTGCCGCTGACCGTTGGCCATTTCAAAGACCGCTTTGCCGACCAGCGATGGATCATCTACGACCTCCGGCGAGGGTATGGATACTATTACGACCTGCAAAAAGTGCGGGAAATCACTTTTGACCAAGACGGACGGCAAACAGGAGCCTTGGTGAGCGGACGGCTGGATGACCAGCAAATGGCAACAGACGAACGTTTGTTCCAGCAGTTATGGAAAACTTACTTCAAGGCCATCAGCATCCGTGAACGCCTCAACCCCCGCAAACAGCGGAATGACATGCCTGTACGTTACTGGAAACACCTCACCGAAAAACAGGACTGAGGCAAGACACCGCATATACGCCCGCTCGCACGCCATGCCCGCACGAACGGATTATCCCTTGCTGAACAAACACGAGACCATCCGTCACTAAAAGACACGCGCCAGCTCCTCAAGCAGCGCCCTGCGGTTGCGGTATTGCGCCTTTAACAAGGCGGCCAGCTCTAAGGCCATGGGCTTAAAGCCCAACTTCGCCATTCTGCGGATGTATTTGCACACCATCTGATAGTGATCCCTGCCCACATGGCCGGGCATATAACCGATGATCAAGTCGCGATACATCATGGCCAGCTCTTCAGCATGGTCATCCGCCAGATACTTCTCCGCCTCTTCTATCCGATAGAAACTCGGATACTTCCGAAGCAGGTCAAAAAGGTTATCCCATTGTTCTTCCCAGATGTATATTTCCGAAATGCGTTCGTAGCCCCAATCCCGGCGCGATTTTCCATTGATGCCGGCAATGAGCTTGTCCACATATTCTCGCCATTGCTCCTGCGGTATGAGGGATTTCAGCAGCTTATAATAGAATTCATACGGCTGGTGCCTGCCGCTTCCGTCCACAAAGAAATGGCGGGCGAGGCCGATTACTTTTTCCGTATTGTGCGTAGCCTGGTAAATCCGCAAAAGATAATCGCGCCACTCTTCGGCCAGTCCGGGAGCATTCTCCTTATCTTTCTCCACCCCCTCCCCGGCCAACTGTTCGGCTCTTTTATAATCTTTCTCGCGCATGGCCTTTTCCAGCAACTCTTTCCGGAAATCAGCATTATCCAAGCTGGCTTCCATAAAGCGTAGAGCCGCCGCTTCATCCTCTGTCTGGCGGATAAGTTGCAGTTTCAGGTTTTGCGCGGTCCGGTAATTCCAGTCCCAGTCTTTGCCGCTTGGTTTTATCTGTTCCAAGTCGGTTTGGATCCGTTTTTTCTCCGCATCAGTTTTTACCATGCTTATGGCTATCCGCATCAGGTCGCTATGCCAATCCCAACCTTCCATTGTTTTCGCTTCGAAATGATGGAGCAGCCAGTGGAACATATCCGCATGAAGCGATTCATCCAAATCCGTCCGAGCCAGTTCTTCAAGCACCTCAAAGGCTTCTTCCAAGCAACCGCCTATCTCCCCGTTGCTGTCATCGGCAGAGTCTATTGCTTGAATCATGCCTTCAATGACGGCCTCTGACAGATACAGGGCTTTTTGCTTTTCCCCTGTCTCCACACACAGTCTGGCCTCCTCCACCATTTCACAGACGGCACTGCCTAATTGCGAGGATTCATGATAGCCGATGAAGCCGTACCGGTCGGCATATGTTTCGACCAATTTTTCCACTTGCCTGTCGTATAGCTCTTTCGATTCCGGATATAGCCGCGAAATGTATTTGGCGATAAACAATCGTCTGAGGCTTTTGTCGTGGGTGCATGCATCGCTGATGAAAGCTTTCAGTTCTTCTGCGGTGAGCTGTTTCAGCAATTTCTCAAACTGAGTGGCTTCCGATTCTTTTTTCGGTTTGGAGCATGTTTTCCTTTGAGGCAGTTCCTCTGTCTCCAACAAATCTTTCCGCAAATAAAACAGGACTGCGGCCACATGCTTGCACACCGGTCCCCAGTCATAAGGGCAATCGCACTCATAGTCTGCCACTTCATCACCCTCTATGTGCAGACTGACGGTGTACGTTTCAGCCCCCTCCACCGTTGCCTCGTAATCTCCATCTCCCAAGTCGTCCACGTCCGTGACACACCCATTCTTGAAATACTCATACCCGCGTTGCAAAATCTTCGGGTCTATCTGCTGTTCAAAATTGCTCAATTGAAGTATCATACATTCTATAGGATTTATCTACCGCTAATGTCTTTTTAAATAGAAAAAACCGTTTCACATCCTCAGCCGTTCCGCTCCCTCCAAATCATGGCGGGCTATAAAAAAAGTTTATACAGCCCAAACAAAAGGATAAAAAGGAAAGTGCTGTTTTCCCAAAATGGTAACGTAAAATAGAAAGCAAATATAGACATAAATTACGATTTATACCTAAAAATCCGTTAAGAAACAACGCAACGCATCAAAAACAGCAGGCACACAGGCGCGTTTAGCAAGAAAAAAGGATCGGATGGAAAAAATACAATGTCCGGTCTGCATACATAAACCGGAAGCGGCACACGCGTGATACGGAAGCACCGCACGCGTGAAACGAAAGCGGCACACGCGTGATACGGAAACGCCGCACGCGTGAAACGGAAGCACCGCACGCGTGATACGGACAACGGTTGCCGCACCGGGTTATGGCAGCTTCCCCGTCATCGGAATTTGCAAACAGCCGACACAGCAAAGCATCCGATAGGAACGTGAGACAAGTATGAATTGCAATCAACTTGGTTTCACTGTACAATCAACTTGATTTTACTCTACAATCAACTTGATTTCACCGCCTGATCAACTTGTTTTTTAAGGGAATATGCGTTAAAGGCTTCACGCTTTCAACACGCCTTCAACCTATTGTATTCCAGATTATTGTGGTGAAAGGAAGGAATCATTTCATCTTTCACACGCATTCACCATCTTTCACCACAAGCATCTCACATACAATATTTTACGGTGAAACTTCACCAAAGAGACTCTCTGTAATGCTTTTCTGCTCCCCTCTGGGTGAAAGATCATAATTGTTTACACTAAAAAGAATAGGCAAGCGTTTTTCAACTTAACATTGACCTATCTGTACACCCTATTTGACCGATTTGTACACCCTGTGTTGAAAGACAGCGGAAGGATAAAGCGGGGCAATCCGAAAAGCCGGTTGCAAGGCACCTGAAAAAATGGTTGATTGTTGGAGCTTCACAACCCGATTTTCGCGGACTGATCCGATAGAGCCGGAAGGCGGTTGGCTGGGAGGAGGGAGAAAAAAAGTTCCCCGCCTTCCGCGATATCACATCGAGA